>JAYQWI020000453.1:0-2134 GCA_035871815.2 Candidatus Parabeggiatoa communis | reverse complement strand
CCTTCTTCTTACTAAGAGCGTTATTCACTCTCAAACACGGTATTTTTTAGTCGAGATCGTTATGACAGTAAGGCACGTATGCCAGATGCGCCGTTTTGCCATGATATGGCTTTTTATATTGATTCTGATACCGTCAGTTAAAAAGTCTGGTACCGGCTATTTTTTTAGCACCGAGAATCAAATGGAAATACCGGCTGAAAGTTCTGATATCATTCTAAAAGGTAGCCACTTATCATCTATTTATCCTTTTATTGACACTATTTCACAGTATGGTATTGTACATACGGATAGATTACACGTTGCTATTGTTGGATGTTTGCTTGGGTTAGAAGTTCATTTATACGCAGGTGCTGATTCCAAAAAGAAAGCAGTGTATCTTTCCAGTATAGAGGATTATTATGATAACGTGTATTTTCATGTGCCAAGACGGGTTGACACATAGCTCAACCCCTACCCTGTGTTTGTAGGGGCTAACCTGCGTGTTCGCCCCTTTAAATTCGTTGTATTCGTATTTTAAAATCACATATTGGAGATGTAAAATGAGTGATAAAAATTAATCCTCTCAACTCGAATAACATTATTGGCATCTAGGAAAGTGCTTGCACAATCTGCTCCCTCCACCAGATGAGGCCCACCCGTTATTTCCTAAAATGACTGCCAATAATGTCGAATAATGCTATATAAATCAGCATATTGAGGTTGCCAGCCTAGTGATTCTTGGGCCTGTTTAGAGTTAGCCACTAAATGAGCAGAATCACCGGCACGGCGTTTGGTTATGGTTACTGGAATCGTTTTACAGGTGACTTTTCTAACCGTTTCAATCACTTGCTTAACCGAAAAACCAACACCATTGCCTAAATTATACACATTGCTTTCTGCCCCCGCTAACAACTGTTCCAAAGCCAATAAATGAGCCTGACATAAATCATTGACGTGAATGTAATCCCGAATACAAGTGCCATCGGGCGTAGCATAATCTTGTCCATAAACGTTTATAGACTCACGTTGCCCTGCCGCCACTTGTAAAACTAATGGAATCAGATGAGTCACCGGATTATGTCGTTCTACAATTTCTCCCTCCGGATCAGCCCCCGCCGCATTAAAATAACGCAAGCACACCGATTTTAAACCGTAAGCCCTATCATAATCTGCTAATATCTGCTCAACCATCCACTTCGTTTTACCATAAGGATTGAGCGGTTTTTTTGGATGGTGTTCATCAACCGGTACATATTGTGGCTCCCCAAAAATAGCCGCCGTCGAAGAAAAAATAAGGACTTTGACATGGTGAGCTATCATGGCATCTAATAAATTTAAGGTAGCTGCCACATTATTTTGATAATACTTGATCGGATTTTGCACAGACTCTTCAACTTGAATCGAAGCCGCAAAGTGCATCACCCCATCAAAAGCATAATCAGTAAACAACCGTTCTAACTTGGCTCTATCAGCAATATCGCCTAATACAAAATCACCGCCTAATACGGCATCTTGATAGCCCGTTGACAGATTATCCAACGTCACAACATGATAACCCGCAGCCAATAACATTTTAACGGCGTGGGATCCGATATAGCCCGCCCCACCCGTCACGAGAATAGTTAACATTTAAAATATTATATCCCTTTAGACCCGATAGTCATTTGTAACTTATTGAATTAAAAAATAATTGTTGAAATGGGTTGAGGTTTTTTTGAGTTGCCCTGCCCTATTTGATCGTTCCATTTCAAGCACCATGCCCCTACACAACTGGCGAAAATCAGAGAAAACGCGGATTATGTGTTGACGAGGGTTGATGAACCTGAGATCAATTTGCATGCCCAGTCTCAAGCAAGTATAGTAGCGTATTCATTTGCTAAGCGAAAATCTAAAAAACACTTGTGGCTGAAACGCATAGTGATCACATTGTTAATAAGTTAAGGCTTTTCAGTTATCAGTTATCAGTTATCAGTTATCAAGGCCTTGATATCCCGTATTGGAAAGGTCAACATATTTAGGAATATCAAAAAAATAAATTATCCCGCAGGGCTACTCTATGCACACAAATTATTTGTAACAAACTGTCGGCTCACGCAGAGCCGCAGAGCCGCAGAGAATGAGAGAAATTAAACAAACCGGCTTGAATTGCCTTTTG
>JAYQWI020000452.1:0-3002 GCA_035871815.2 Candidatus Parabeggiatoa communis | reverse complement strand
TCGCCGGATTTAGTCATACTTGATCCAAAAGCCGATAATATGCCATTAGGCTATATCGAAGCTAAGGATATCGGGCTGTCATTAGATAATGCTTTGAAAACGGAGCAATTAGAACGTTATTTGGCGTTTTCGGATAACTTGATTTTAACCGATTATTTAGAATTTCGCTGGTTTGTGAAACATGAACGGCAACCTAAAATCATTGTGCGATTAGCAACAGTGGATAAGTCTGGGCAGTTCCAAATTCTCAATGAGTCATTCCAGGAATTTGAGAACCTGATTGCGCTTTTTGTGCAGACTCAAGCCATAACCCTCAAAAATCCATTAGATTTGGCAGAAAGAATGGCGAAAATCGCCATTCCAATGCGTTCAGCCGTTTTGAACGCTTACCAATTAGAAAAATCAGGCCCTTTACACGATCAGTTTGACAGTTTCCGCACCATTTTAGTGGACAGTTTGACGAAAGAACAATTTGCGGATATGTACGCGCAAACGGCTTGTTATGGTTTATTTGCGGCGAAATGCAGCGCGTTAGATAGGCCCTTTTCGCGGATTCATGCGGGGCATTATGTGCCCAAGACGAATCCATTTTTACGTCGTTTATTTAATCAAATCGTGGGAATAGATATCGATGATCGCTTAGTGTGGGCGGTTGAACACTTAGTCGCGATATTAAATCATACCGATATAGCGGCCATTTTAAAAGATTTTGGCAAACGGACTCGTCAAACCGATCCCGTCGTGCATTTTTATGAAACGTTTTTAAAGCATTATGATCCTAAAATGCGGGAGATGCGGGGCGTTTATTATACGCCGGAGCCCGTGGTGTCGTATATTGTGCGCTCGGTGGATGAGTTATTGAAACAGCAGTTTAAATTGCGTGATGGCTTGGCAGACAGTAGCCGTTTGGAGTCGGGCTTGCATAAAGTGCAAATTTTGGATCCGGCCGTAGGAACAGGCACCTTTTTGTATGCTGTGTTTAATCATATTTTTGCCAAGTTTATGAAAAATAAGGGAATGTGGTCAGCTTATGTTGCCGAGCATTTGTTGCCGCGTGTGCATGGTTTTGAATTATTGATGGCCCCTTATACCGTCGCCCATATCAAACTGGGTTTGCAGTTGCAAGAAATGGGGTATGAATTTGAGTCAGATGAACGCTTGCGGATTTTTTTAACCAACAGTTTGGAAAATGTTTATGAGACAGGCAGTACGCCGACTTTGCCTTTTGCGGAATGGTTAGTTAATGAAGGGCGGGCGGCAAGTGAGGTTAAACAAGATTCACCTGTCATGGTGATTATAGGCAATCCGCCTTATTCAGGGCATTCTTTGAATAAGGGTGATTGGATTACCAATTTGTTGAGGGGGATGAGCGACAATAACCTTGATGCCGAAATGGCCAATTATTTTGAAATCGATGGTAAACCTTTGAATGAAAGAAATCCGAAATGGTTGCAAGATGATTATGTCAAATTCATTCGTTTTGCCCAATGGCGAATTGAGTCCACCGGTTATGGTATTTTAGGCTTTATCACGAATCATGGTTATTTGGATAATCCGACTTTCCGTGGCATGCGTCAAGCATTAATGCAGGATTTCGATGAGATTTATGTGCTTGATTTACATGGCAATAGCTTGAAAAAAGAAAAAGCGCCTGATGGTAGTGCCGATCAGAATGTGTTTGATATTCAGCAAGGCGTGGCGATTAGTCTTTTTGTGAAGTACCATAAAACCTCTAAAAAAACCGCGAAAGTCTTTCATGCTGAACTATGGGGAGGGCGTGAGGGTAAATATGCTTGGTTAGAAAAGCAGGATATGAAAACGACAGATTGGGAAGCGTTAAAACCTTCCTCGCCGTTTTATTTGTTCATTCCACAAGATATAACAAAGCGTTCTGAATATGAACAGTATTGGAAAGTTAGTGAGATAATGCCCGTTAATTCTGCTGGTATTGTGACTGCTAGGGATAAGTTAACCATCCATGACTCAGCACAAGCCGTTATGGAAACGATCAAAGGTTTTGTTTCCCTAGAACCCGAAATGGCGCGAGAAAAATACCAATTGGGTGAAGACGTACAGGATTGGAAAGTGCATTTAGCTCAAGCTGATATTAAGCATCACGATGTTGACGGTTCTTATATTTATTCCATTTTGTATCGGCCTTTTGATAAGCGATATACTTATTATACGGGTAAAACAAAGGGGTTTATCTGTAGGCCAAGACATGAGGTGATGCAACACCTGTTAGTTGGTAAAAATTTGGGTTTGATAACTTGTCGCCAAAAATCGCAACAAAGTCAGACTTGGAGTTTAGTGGGGATTAGCAATCAAATTATCGAAAGTTGTGCCATTTCTAATAAAACTAAGGAAATTAATACGCTTTTTCCTCTCTACATTTACCCCACAAAGGGGCTGCTCAGTCATCGCACAGAAGATGACAAACGTAAACCCAACTTTGCCCCAAAATTCATCAAAGACGTAGAAACCCGTCTCAAACTACAATTTATCGAAGACGGCACTGGCGATTTTGCCACCACGATCGGCCCAGAAGATATCTTTCACTATATGTACGCCGTTTTTCACAGTCTAACTTACCGCCAACGTTATGCCGAATTTCTCAAAATCGACTTTCCGCGTTTACCCCTAACCCGCGACAAAACGTTATTTCAACAACTCGCCAACTTGGGAGAGCAACTGGTAGCCATTCACTTAATGGAAGCGGATATTGAGAGCGATAGCGGTTATCCTATCGAAGGTGATAATCGTGTTGATAAAATCACGTATAAAAACGAGAAAGTTTATATCAACAAAACCCAATATTTTGACAACGTCACCGAAGCCGTCTGGCAATTTCAGATTGGCGGTTATCAAGTTTGCCAAAAATGGCTCAAAGATAGAAAAGGCAGACAACTCAACTACGATGACTGCAATCATTACCTCTATATCCTAGCCGCTTTGGAACACACTATTCAGTTAATGGCGGAAATAGAGGCAACCCCCCCAGA
>JAYQWI020000451.1:0-3026 GCA_035871815.2 Candidatus Parabeggiatoa communis | reverse complement strand
ACCCTGTCAAAATACATAAAGATGAGGGTACTGTGGAAACCCATTATTTTACCTTAGAAGACGGAGCGGTAATGCTGGAGCCAGATGTTTCCGCTTATTTTCCTGATTCAGAAGTGACCAACCGTGCTTTACGCGGGTTGATTGCCTTAATTCCTAAAGCAAATTATTCAAAAGCGTGAGTTTCATACCTATTGTTAGCACTTTTGAGAATTTATTATTGTATAACTCATTCTGTCACCTTTAACTCGCAAAGCGCTTTGCGACGGATACCTCCATTCCGACACCGATATTGAAGGCGTGACAGAAATGCTGTTGAGTCAGGGAATTCGCTTGAATGTGATGCTGACAGGTGATTGCTCTGAAAAAGGCAGTTGGAATAATATGTTGCCTGAGTAAATCATTAGCCAGGTTGCTCACTTTAAAGAATGAGCAGGGTAGAGTGGGCAACGTGGTTGCCCACTGGTTAATATAGATTGTCAGAAAAATAATTTTGAGGGCGATAACAAAGGTTCGCCCAAACGGAAATCGACAAACTCATTTCCGCAAAATGTGGATATATTCTTGATTTATCACATAAATCCTAAGAATCACAGTTCAAAGATTGAGAGGGGAGGTCAAAATAATTAAGTGAATGGCATTGATGAAATCATTGCTCGTGTTTTCAATGATCCTAATAAAGTTAAACATATTTTTCACCCAAAACACAATCTTGATAAGTTAGGAAGCCCTAATGAAGCCATTGAAAAAATAACCAAAGCAGTGCTGGATCAAAATCAAACCGGTGGTATACTTCCAAAATCAGGCCCATTTACAATCACTCGCCAAATTGACGGATATATCGTCGAAATACGAGCGGCTATCATTAATGGCGAACTTCGATATGGTACATTATTTCTTCTTATTGAACGGGGTGAAATCAACGATGCAAGAAAATAAGAATCTATCAGATATTGAGGTATTTAATACTCTTCAAAAATACGTTAACAAACATCCTCAAGATATTCAATCACAGCTACTGCTAGGTGCAATGATGTTTGAACCCTTTCATAAAACGGAACAAGCCATAGCAATCCTAGAAAAAGTCATTGAAATAGAACCTCATAATGTTGATGCCCTTTTTTGGTTAGCTAAGTGTTTCTTTCACGACTATGTGGATGCGGAACGCGCTAAGGAGATTTTACAACAAGCACTTAATTTAGATGCCAAACGTGCGGATTGTCTTAGTTTAATGGCATCGGTAGTGACGGATTTAGGCTTCTCCCTTAGGGAACGACTTGCTTATTTAGAACAAGCTGTTCAACAAGCACCTGACTGGATTACACCGCGCCAATACTTAGCTCAAACGCTGATGGAACTGGGTGAGATAGAGAATGCCGAAGTAGAAGTGATGACGGCCTTGTCTTTTGTGGATGCTCAAACAAAGATTCAGCCATCGAATCCGCTGGAAGAATATTACGAATCGACGGTGACGGGACGGATATGGCCGAATATTAAAGAAGAATTGATTCAACTTTTGCACTCTATCAGGACAAAACGTCATTCAATCCCAATTGTTCATGCCAACAAGACAGCGCAAATAACAGTAATAATAGTCGGCGCACAAAATAGAGATAAGTTAGTTGCTGAGTTATGGTGTGAAAACGAACAATGGGCGACAATTTCACAGGAACAAGGAGAATTGAAACTAGAGATTTATCCCAAATCAAATGGTCATGCTTGGAACTTGAAATATGAAGAAGCCGTAAAAGTGATCCAAGAGGCCAAAACTAAATTGCTTGAACCCAATCCAGTCAGTATTTCCCGTCATACTCACTATGAACATAGTGTAGCAGCCGCATAACGGCTGGCGTGTGATTTATTTTTCAACATCTTGGTGGTTTATTAACCGTGCTTAGGAGATTAAAAATGATTAAATATGGATTGATATTGCTCAGCTTGTTGTTGGGATTCGGGGGCGTTTCTGCTGATGAGGCTTCTAAAGCTGAGAAACTGACTGAACTGATGAAAATTCAAGGTTTATATGACATGATTGAGCAACAACAGACTTATTGTGAAGCGCAAGCTCAGTCTTTAGATCAACAAGTCATGGAGAAAATGGAGGAGGATTTCCCCGGTATGTTATCAGAGGAAACTCAACTCGCCTTTGAACAGGCAACGACGCGGTTTATGGGTTCTGTTAAGGCTTCGTGGACGATTGCCGGAGCCGTGTCAGCTTGGCAAAACTATTATGGTAACGGGGTGACAGAGGCAGAGTTGGATCAGATATTGGCCTATTATCAATCTCCTATTGGGCAGAAGGATATTCAAGCCACTCAGGCCGCTATGCCAAAATGGGGTCAGTATTTTGCCCAAAAGACTCAAACGACTTTGCAAGAGGCTATGCAGACGTATATGAACGAATTAGATGAGATTGTGAACCGGCCAAAACGCAAAGCCGGCAGATGAAAAATAAGCTAATTAATATGATTCTGTCGTGAGCAAGAGTACGACGAGGGCAACAAGGTTGCCCATCCTACCGTTTTTTAGTACGGGAAACGACAAACTAAAGTTTGTATTCCAATTGACAAAATCAATAAAATAGAACAAATTTAATAACTTATGAATCATCGTCAAATTATTATTTTGGCTTTGGGATAACTTTTATTGAAAGGGCTGATAAAATCATGTATTTTGTTTTCCATATAAGCATTTCAACCACTTTGCTGCCTGAATGATGATTGATAATTAAACTGATTTTTAACTTATGGGAAGAAAAAACAATGTCTTTACAGGTTGAACTGCCCTCAAAAAGGGTGCCCCCACTACCCGGTATGCCTCCCCCGCCTCCCGATAAACCGGTCACTAACTGGGCTCTTGAAAGTTTCAAAATGCCTGTTGTGAAATCGTTTCATGATGCGGTGCCTTTATTACCAACCCAGAATAATCTGCCTGATGGAGATGGTGTCCCAATGGAGACAGAACGACATAAAAAACAGATGGATTTACTCGTTGATTCGCTAGAACCTTGGTTAGGTGAGCGGGGTTAT
>JAYQWI020000450.1:0-3449 GCA_035871815.2 Candidatus Parabeggiatoa communis | reverse complement strand
TCACTGATGTCGTTGAGATATCAAGTTCAGAAAGTGAGTACCAACAAACGGGACATACGTTGGCTTTGAAAGGCGATGGTACCTTATGTGGTTGGGGTAACAACTTGTATGGACAACTGGGTAAAGGTCATCCTGATACGGTACCCATTACAGCACCGGTTTGTCATATTGAAGATTTGACCGTCTATGATCAAACAGGATGTGATCTTCAGTTTGAAGCAGTGGATTTTGGTGCTAGTGCGGCGAACAGTACTCAATCCTTGAAACAAGCTATTGCCATTTCCAGTGAAAGCTGCGAATCGTTTAAAGGGCCCCTTCAAATAACCGATTCCAATATTTCTGGTACCCATGCCAATGAATTTCAGGTTAATATTGGAAATCAAGAGTGTTATGGTGGCACCATGAATGACATCGCCTATTCCACCTGTTGGTTCAAGATGGATTTTTCACCCACCTCAGAAGGGGCTAAGGATGCAAAACTCAGCTTCACGTTCAATGACACTGCACTTAACATGTCTCCCATATCACTACATGGGGAAGCTATCCAATCTGGACAAGCCGATATTGAAGTGTCGCCAGACACTTATCACTTCTCTGCCAGTCTTAATGAGCATTCTGGTACTCAAATTTTCACGGCCCAGAATGATGGCAATGTCAATTTGAAATTGGGCGATATTGGTGTTGATGGAACCAATGCCGGTGATTTTAGAGCCTATGATCACCAATGTGCCTACACAAACGTTTTAAAACCTTCTGAACTGTGTAAACTGTCTGCACAATTTGCGCCTCAAACGGAAGGCGATAAACAAGCCGATCTGGTTATCAACTCCAATGATGCCAATGAGCCCGCATTACACATACCTTTAACCGGAACGGTCGTGACATCCTCATCGGATTATTGCTCTGATACCAGTTTAACGACTATCGAAACATCAGATTCAGGTTTTTGGTTATGGCCCAACACTTGGACACGAGTACGTGAAGTCAGTGGTGATAATGTAAACAAACCCACTGAATACGATGTCGTGCGGATAAAAGAGGGTCATTCAATCACTGGAATACGCTCAGCTAAAATCAAAGCACTGTGTATTGAAAGTGGAGCCACCTTGACAAGTTTTAATGATCAAGGGACGCAATTGTACATACAAGCCGCTGAACACATCGAAAATCAAGGCATAATCACTGGAAAAGCGGGTGCCTCTGAAAATGCAAACTGTATTGAAGGCGGCAATTATCCCTCAAACGTAGGCATGCAGGATTGCGCTCAACAGGGTGCCAGTATCTACTTACGAGTGACTGACGGCATGTTCCGTAGTCTTGGCAAAATTGTGGCTGGCAAAGGCGGTCATGGTATACGGTATGCCGGAAGCGGTGGTAGCGTTAGCCTATCGGCAACAAACGTTATCCATGCACCACAAAGTCTGATCAACAATCCAATACGTGGTGGTAAAGGTGGTGATATAACAGGTACTCAATCAGGCCATGCTGGTAGAGGTGGTAGCACCAGTTTGTGGGGAAGTCAGTCAGTAGCAACGACTAGTCATTCTGCCATCTACTCAGGGAATGGCGGTAATTGTAATCCTGCCGCGACTGAAGCACAAATAGGGGGAGACGGTGGTCGTCAATGGTTAAATGCCAGAGGTTCTGTTGATTTACAAGGCATCTTTGAAGTGGGTAATGGTGGAACGCAGTGTACCCCGCTTGGTAGAGACGGCAGAGATGGCGATTTCAGTGCTGATCCCGGTGTACTGACCATCTCAGGAAAGGACACAAAAATCAGTGCTGGTAACATTAAACTGTATGGTGGTGAAAACTGGACGTTAGATTTGAGTGGTTTGAGCGATAATGCCATTACAGCTACCGGTGACATTACTTTAGCCATCGGAAAAGGCGGCATCATCGACTTACGTGGCAACGCCAATAACGTTTTGAAAGCCGAAGGTGGCGTGCAGGTTTTTTCTGACAACCTCATGCTAGATGAAGACACTAAATTGTCTGAATTGGTTGAGGCTAAAAAGATTATAGCCGGCCCCAGCAAGATTTTACGTGATGTTTCCTTGACTGCTCCAGTCAAGTTGTCAGGTGAACCAGAAGTCACTTTACCCGTGACAGTGACATTGATTAATGCCAGTCCAAAGAAAGACACCTTTAGTTTGACAGTATCCGATTCAGCAAGTTGGGTTTTAGCTGGATTACCTGAACAAATTGAAGTTGAAGCTTTAGGCGCGGTTGAATTGAAATTGAGTGTCACTTTACCCAAAACGCTGGGTTTAACGGATACGATTACTGTGACGGCTACTTCGCAAGCTGATTCTGAGGTTAAATCAGAAGCAAAAGTGCAAGTTATTGTAGCTGAAAAAGAAATTGTGCCTCCAGTAGTAGAGATAAAAGGGGATTACCTAGCCTCCGGCACGCTCAAAGACAAAGAAGGCAATCCCATTGCCGGTGTCAGTATCCAAATCGGCGATAAAACCGTCGTCACCGATGCCACAGGTTATTGGGAAATCACGGGCTTATCCGAAGGCGAGTACACCGTGACTGCCAGTAAGGCCGGTTATCGCTTTGACTCAAAACCCTGTGTTGTCAGTGATAATGAAAAGGGTTGTCAACCGGTATTGCCAGCAGAATCGGTATTAGATATTAAAGTCGTGCCCGAACCGCGTATTGCCAAACAAGGTGAAAACGTGACTTATAGCATCACCGTCACCAATCAAGGTGAGGAAACCGCTAGCAGCGTGACTTTGGCCGATGTTTTGCCAGATAACACCAACTTAGTCACTATTGAATCGTTGGAGGGTGGCCCTTGTGAAAGCGAGACGATAACGTGTAGTTTGCCCGACTTAACCCCCGGCGCGACAGCTAATGTTAAAGTCGTGATCAGCAATCGCCAAGCAAAGACGTTGATTAATACGGTGACGGTGACGACGCAACAGTACCCCACCGATGTCAAAAAGACGTGGACGCGAGTCATTCCCTATTTATCGGTCAGCGTCACTGATCAACCCGATCCAATAGAAATGCTCAAAGTCTTGCATTACAGCGTCGCGGTGGAATTGAGTCATTACGCGCCCACCGACGCAACCGGTGTCACTTTAGTGAGTCAGTTGCCAATCGGGGTTGAATTGAAATCCCTTAACAGCGATTATGCCCTCTGTGATAGCAGTGCTTTCCCGAAAATCACTTGTCAGTTCAATGACTTGAGTATAGCCAGTGCCGACAGTGTCAGTCAGGCCACCGTCGAAATGGAGGTCGAATTGAAAGACGCAGGCTTGCTCTTGTTGACGCACGAAGCCAAAGTGACGGCCAATGAATATCCGGCCCATTTAGTCCGTGAACGCACGACTATCTTCATTCCAGACGGTATTCAAGTCGATTTAGCTTTGGTGATTGATGTCACGGGTAGTATGCAGAAAGAAATCAATGGTGTCATCAAAGCCTTGAAAGCCTTC
>JAYQWI020000449.1:0-2258 GCA_035871815.2 Candidatus Parabeggiatoa communis | reverse complement strand
ACAAGAAAAAGGACAAGAGGCAGCCTAGACCGATCCCATTTTAATTATAGGAAAGGGAAAGTAAACGCAAAAGGCGCGAAGGGCGCTAAAGGGCGCTAAAAAAGAGAAAATATCGTTTGCGTCTTTTGCGTCTTTTGCGTTATTTTTTTTGGGTAGTGCTTTTGCGCTATTTTTTGGCCTCATATGAGGATTATTAATCTGCTGATAAATCCAATAAGGCTAATCCATCTTGTTTTTGAGCGGGGCGCATTATTTCAAAAACTTTCTGTTTTGTGAACCCCTTGTCCATTTTTTTTAAATTAAGTGTTTGATAAATAAGCTATTTTTTGTCAAGGGGGGGGTAGTGCGCACAAGGGTAAGGCGTTTTTTGGCATTCATTTTGCGTTGGTTTTAGGCGTACATTTTGCATTGGCCTGGCATTCGCATTATGAGAATTTTGGGGATGGGGTTGAGTTATTGAGGGGATAAATCACTTTTCACGCACGCAAAACTTTGTTTTCTCTTCAAAAAGAAGGTATTGAGGGCAATGGTGGGCAAGCGGGCGCTGGGGTTAGGAATCAGTATTAAATAGAACGCAGATTGTCATGATGAAACTGACGCTTTGCCCCCGTTTTTGCGCCGTTTACCTGAAGGCACCCCCAATCATTTCATTATTAATATTCAAGAAGCTGAGCTTCAGCGTTTTGAAACGCACACCAGCACACTGTCTAATCCGCTTTACTCCATCGCAGTCGGGCGATTTATCGCGATTAATAATGAACCGGTATTAGCCGAAAATGATACCAATAACCGAGCAAAACGTTTTATCGAACGGACTTTTAATTTATCCAGTGCCACAACATTGCCAGCGGGTAATCGTATTATCGCCGGCACTTTTCAGCATGAAACAGCCCAACAAGCGTTTTCCGTAGAGCAAGGTTTTGCGGAAACGATGGGCATTGAATTGGGAGATACCCTGCAATTTCGGATAGCAGAGCAAACGATCAGTGGCAAAGTCACGAGTATACGTGCCGTACAATGGGATAGATTTGAGGTTAATTTTTTTGTAGTCTCCTCCCCAGATGTGATAGCAGCCTTACCCAAAACTTATGTCACGAGTTTCTATTTGCCAGACAACCGCCTTGCTCTCATCCCAGCATTAATTCATGACTTTCCCAGTATTACCGTGATTAATGTCAAAAGCCTGTTAAAACAAGTACGCGAATTGATGACTCGTGCGACAAACGCCGTGCAATACGTTTTTTTATTCACCTTATTGGCGGGATTAATGGTGTTATATGCCGCGATTGCGGCGAGTCATGAAGAACGATTATATGAAGGGGCGATATTGCGAACATTAGGCGCAACACGCCACCAAGTCTTATTAGGATTAGGTGCCGAATTTATCACACTGGGCATACTGGCCGGCATTTTAGCCACATTGACGGCCAGTGGTATAGCTTATGTGCTGGCCGAATTTATTTTTGAACTACCTTATCATTTTAATATTTGGATAGGGGTGATTGGGGTAATCGGAGGAGGAATCGGGATAGGTTTAGCCGGGATTTTAGGCACGTATTCTATATTACAACAGCCCCCTTCTGCGATTTTACAAAAAGGGGGAACGTAGGGATCGTAGGGTGGGTGAGCTTTACTCAAATGCAGTCAATAACAACCCAAAAACGAGCCAAACGCTTGCCCACTGATCAAAAAATCAGCGTCAATCATGATAATCAGTTAAATCAGCGTTCTATCCAAAACAATCAATAGAACGCAGATTATCATGATGAAAATGACGCTTTACCCCAATTTTGGCACACAAAAACTGGGGCAAAAACAGGCTTCTCAATCATAATGCGACCACATCCGTATCACCTTGACCGTTTTGAGTTCATCAATCACTTGATAGACCACACGATGTTGTATATTAATTCTTCTCGAATAAGCCCCTTCTAAATCGCCTACCAATTTTTCATAAGGGGGAGGTGTTTGATACGGATTGTTCGCCAATATATCCAATAATATTAAGACTTTATGGCGTAAATGGTTTTCAGCCAGTTTTTTGGCATCTTTTTGAGCCCGTTTAGTAAAAACAATTTGCCAATTCACCATTTTAAGTCCTTAGAACATTCTTCAACAGGTGTTTGTAAGCCTTCTTTAATAGATTGTCTCATCCCTGGTACTGATAACAAATAAAGTGTTTCCTCAATGGCAGACCAATCTTCTTGAGAAATCAGAACGGCATTAAGCTGTTCACCCGTAATTAAAATGGGTTGATG
>JAYQWI020000448.1:0-5556 GCA_035871815.2 Candidatus Parabeggiatoa communis | reverse complement strand
ACGACGCTCTTCCGATCTGATTTGCAACGAGCGTATCTAAAAGAAAACGCTCAGGGCCAGCCCCAATTGTTAGAAATAGTTGCCCATTTTCCTTAAATCTCTTATCATTCTTATAACGTTCTTGATTTTCAGGTATTATTCTAATAAGCGTATGGTAGGTGCCGCTTATGAGTTTTCTACCGCCGCTCTTAAGAAAAGAAACTTGTTTTACTTCCGGAGTAACTGAGTGCCACTGTAGCAATATTTTTAATCCCAATGGATCTATTCCTAAAACAGGTATTCCTTCAACATAAGCAAACCGATTCAAAGTCTGCCCATCATCAACATCACCCAATAACACATCCCGATTCACAAACCGCCGAGTTTCTGGGTTATAAAACCGCGCCCGCATATAATACAAGCCCGTATCATCCGTCATCACGCCATCGCGCCCGTTATACAAAAACGGTGTATCCACTTCTGCTGGATTATGACTCACCAAACCACCAAACGGCGAATACTGAAACTGCTCAACCACATTCCCGGCTGCATCCGACAACGCCACCGTACTACCACGCAAATCAAAATGATAAGCCTGATAAACGCCACCTGTTTCTTCCCCAATCAAACCCAAACCATACACATAAAACGTTTGCGTACCATCAGGTGCGGTTCTGACCAATGTTTGACTCAACACCGCTTGTGGATTAATCACATAACGGGTTTCTTGCCCCGCGACACTCACCGCAATCCGCTGATTCTCAGTATCATAGCGATAAGTCATATCCCCTACGTTGCTCAAACGATTACGCGAATCAAAGGCAAAAGTCACCAAACCACCATTCAATGGCCCCAACGTCATATTACCATCAGCATCAAACGTCACCGCTTCTCCGTTATAAGTTGCCAAACGGTTAGCTGTCGTGTAAGTCATTGTCGCGGGGATAAATGGAAAGAACGTGGGTTCAGGAACCACTTGCTCTTTAACAATATCGCCAGCCGCATCATAGACAAAATCAAATTGACGAATCACCGCGCCACCGCTTGCCACATCTTTCTGCTGCACTAATTGCCCGGCGACATCATAAGTGTATGTCATCTGGGTGCCATTGGATCGCACAACTTCTACTAATCGCCCATTAGCATCATAATCATAGCGCGTTTCCCGCCCTGCCCAATCAGTCACCTGAGTGAGTTGATCGTTAGCATCGTATTCATAAGACACCTGCTTACCATCGGGATACGTCAACGTTACCAAATGACTAACCGCATCATAAGCATACTGCAAAGTATTATCCTGACTATCGGTATATTTCACCACCCGATCTAAAGCATCATACTCACGGCTAATCGTGCCGCTGGCATCCGTCACCGTCAACACATTATCGTTCTGATCATAAGTATAAGACACCGTGCCATCGGGATCCGTCAAACGGGTGATACGACCCACCGCATCATACTCAAATTGGCGTTGTTGCCCCCGCGCATTGGTGACGGCTGTCTGCAAATCACGCGCATTATAGGTATAACGCACACTGCCACCACTGGCAGAAGTTTCCTCAACTAAACGTCCATTGTTATCAAACTGAAAAGTCGTCTGGTGACTATTGGCATCAGTGAGGCCAGTTAAATTACCATCAGTATCAAAGGCTTGGCTACTTTGTCCTCCTTTAGCATCCACACTGGCCACTAAGCGATCACTGTCATCATAATTGAATTGCGTTGCCCAATTCAGTGGATCCGTGACGCGGGTTAAGCGGCTCAATACATCATACGCCGATTGCGTTTTATGCCCAAGCGCGTTGGTGATACTGATAGGATTATTCAAGATATCATAACTATAAGTAGCCACTGTCTTGCCAAACGCATCAATTGCTGCGAGCAAATTATCAGCAGCGTCATAACTCAACTGCTGGGTATTGCCCAAAGCATCTGTCGTGCTAATCAAACGGCCTTTAGCATCATAACCCAATTGCGTGACATGGCTTTTCGCATCAATGACTTTAATCAGACGGCTTTCACCATCATACTCATAACGAATTTCTTTACTTAACGCATTGATTTTGCTGATTAAATTACCATTACCATCATAACTGCGGCGCGTGACATTGCCCTTAGCATCTGTCGAAGTGAGTAAATTATCCCGACTATCATAAGTCATGCTCACCGTGCGATTTAACGCATCCGTCACCGACACTAACCGATTAACACCATCATAAGTGAACGTGGTGGTATGCCCTTCAGCATCGGTGGTACTGAGCAAACGACCCGCAGCGTCATAGCGTGAAGTTTGGGTATTGCCTTCTGGATCGATAACACGAACCGGCAAACCTTTTTCATATTCATAAGTGGTGACAGCATTGCTGGGGCTAGTCGCCGTCAATACTTGCCCATCACTATTATAGGTATAGCGTGTCGTATTACCCAGCGCATCCGTCGCGCTAATCCGATTATTATTCGCATCGTAGGTGAACGTGGTGTTTTTGCCCAGCGCATCAGTGACAGACAATAAATTGCTATTGTCATCATAAATCATTTGCGTGGCATTACCCTTTGCATCGGTGCTAGTGGTTAAATTGCCATTATTGTTATAAGCAAATTGGGTGGTATTGCCATTGGCATCAGTAGCAGTGGCAAGCGAGCCATCAGGATTATAAGTATTGGTTACGATAATATTGCCCTGTTCATCTTGAAGCATTAGCAACTTATAATTATCGTTGTAGGTGTAAACACGGGTTTTGCCCATGCGATCAGTGACAGTGGTGATAAATTTGTCAGCTTGGCTTTCATCATAAGACAAAGTCAATAACTGATTGCCTTCAATACCATCATCTTGTGTTTTTACCCGCCTCTGCTCATCATACGTATTACTGAATAACAGTGTGCCATTTTGAAGGGTCGCCGTCAGTATCTGTCCTTTGTCATTGTAAGCAAAGGTGGTTGTTTCTCCATTGGCATTAGTGAGCGTCGTCAAATAGCGATTGCTGTCATAACTCAACTTTACTTGGCGACCCAAAGAATCGGTGACTGTCTCTAATAACCCCTCAGTATTATAGGCATATTGAAGAAACACGCCAGAAATAGGCTCAACAATCTTAGCCAATTCACCCGCGCCATCATATTCAAAAACCAAAACTTGACCGCGAGGATTACGCAATTGCGTGAGTTGTCCAGCAGCGGAAAACTCATAAATCGTTTTGTTTTTTCGAGTTAAAGTAAAACTGCCATCAGGATTTTTTACCACTTTGTCAAAGCGAACCGTTGAAATATCAGAACGATATTCACCATTGGCATCCTTAGCAAATTCATTAAACTGATTAGCAGACCAATGAACTTTGACAGTGCTGTCATCTATTTCTTCCAGAGAAGCATTGATGCTGTTTAATCCCCAGCCAATACCTGCTTTGCCTTGTTGAAGGAGCAGGGAGTTGTAGCTTAAACTAAATGAAATAGGCAGGACACTTTGGACACTTAGCAAAGTATAATCAATGACTTGTGCTCCAGTGGAAGTTTTGATAGGATCGCCTACACATTCACAACTACTACAACTACTATCTTCACACTTGGTAGTCAACGAACCAGAACTAGAACTGTTGATGTTGAGAGAGGGCGTATTATTCTCAGAGATTGCTGTACGAGTGTAAACTTCTGAATACTCGATGATGTCCTCGGTTTCCCAATTAATATCCGCAACCCAATCAACTTTTAGCGACATTGGCGGGAGTGTGATCCCGTCCTTGACTGTTGAACCAGGACCAAACCAACAATAACCGGTACCAGGCACATAGCGTCCATTAGCGCGGTGTTCATTGAATGAGCTATAGACTGGCGTTCCTTCTGTTCTGGATATCTGGACAGTACTACCAGGCACAGGTTGATAGTCATCATGGAAATTTGCTGGTAGCTCTTCTCCTGAAAGCGTTTTCAATGGGAATTCTTCAATCACATGGTACTCGCCCGTGTTAAGCTTGGGAATAAGCTTGGGAACTTGGTATTCGCCTGGGTCAAGTTCAGGACAACCTAAAAGTCCTTTTTCCATAGGCCAAGATTGTATGTTCTCATTAATTAAATGATGCTTATCGTCTTGGCACCATTCCACAAAACCACGCACATGGGGCGCAACACTTGTCGAAAAAAAGTAAGTATATGGCCTAGGTTTTGTCACTATCGTTCCGCAGTAGATAACTTTTTGCGTGCCTTTAACAACTATAGTCTGGCTTGTATCGGTTTCTGCGAGTCCGTTAACCGACAGGAATAGGAAAGTCAAAATGAACAGTATTAACTTAAACAACTTATTCATCAATAGCCCTCCTCCGGTGGTTGCGTTGACCAAAGTGGGAAAAATTCCCGTGTTTGATATTTCAATTTATGTTCCTCCATTAAAGTGAATTTAAATATATCAAGTAAACTAAAATCCAGCCTGAATCGCTGAAGGTAAATACTCCGTGATGGAGCCAAAAGATATAATGTCATTTCCCCATAAGGTAGGGTTATATCCGTAAAAGCGATTATCTTGTGGATTATAACCAAGGTATGTACCACTAACAGGGTAATAACGCACCAGATAGGGTGGGTATTCCATAAATTGCTTCCCAGCAGTTGGAAACAAGTCAACAAATAACGATTCCGCCCAATTCATAACACGCTGCCAATCTTTTTGCAGCGGCGTTTCTTCTGAAGCACTCAACAAATTGCCCCCAGCATCATACTGATAATGAATCGTTTGACCAGATTCATACTCAACTTTAACTAAACGATGTAATTCATCATAAGTATAATCAATCGCATAACAGGAGGTGCTTAGTAAAATAAAAAGACTCCAAATGCTTTTGGGGAATAATTTCACCAAATTGAACATTACCTTTATCCTCTCAATTTTAATGACAGCCATGTTTTAAGCGGATGCACACTACCCGCGTAGCCAGCCAAGTAGCCAACCCAAAACGAATTTTTTGAAAACGGTCTGAACCATTGAACATAAAAATTAACAAAAAATTTCCCATACCTTTATATAGACGTGGTTGGAAAAAAAATGTGAGGATTAATTAAAAAATTCTCCTAAACGAAATCACCGAAAAATTGATGGCATGAATTTTTTCCTGCACGGTTCATTAGTTAACTATTATACGACGTTTAAAAAAAATAGGGGGATCAATCTAAATGACTCGATGCTCACGTTTTTTGTCAATCGATGTTTAAAGAAATATCATTTGAGACACTTTCAATAAATAACCTTAAAAATCAAATAGTTGTCTATTTAAATACTCAAAAAGAGATCGATGCGATGCCAAATCGCATAAAAAACTTGAACCTTGAGCGTAATTTTGGCGGTATAAAGAAAGTCAGGTAACTCGAAAAAATTAATATACCACTGGGCAACCACAAGGGATTGCCCCTACAACCCCGACGGTAGGGGCAATCCGTAGGGTTGCCCCTTCTGTGTTTCCATGAGCAAAGAATTAGGAAGCCGATCTAAAGCTTGACGTAGCATTGGCGCGTCCAGAACGGCAATCCACCCATAAGTACTATTCACATTGCGTTCTGTGATGATCGGATGTGGATAGTAGCACGTCACAT
>JAYQWI020000447.1:0-5150 GCA_035871815.2 Candidatus Parabeggiatoa communis | reverse complement strand
TAAGCCGATTACTACCGGTGACGCGGTGGTTATCTGTTACCCTATCGCCGGATGTGCCGGTGGTATCTACTGTGGGGGCTAGTTCCCTGAAATCTCCTGCGTCTATCTGGCGTAGTGTTGTGTTTGTTGTTCTTGTCGTGGGTTTGATGGCGACGGGGCGTGGTGCTTGGGCAGCAGAAGGTGAGCCTGTCAACATTACAACACCTGAAGAAGAGCTTGGAATATGTGCAGACAAATGTCGTGAGGCACAGTGTGAACGTGAGGAAACTCAATGTATTACTGGTAGTGATTCTCAATATGATGTTTGTTTGTTGGCGTGTAATGAAAAAAACAATTCCGGTATAACATACGATTCAGGTACAAGTAATAATAGCGGTTCAGATGGTAATAAATACTTACCCATATCAGCTGGTAGCCCTTCAACTTCTTCTTCAACCTCTTCTACATCATCTGATTATGCCACAAAAGGAAAACTTGCAGACGCAGCTAGTCAAATGAGTGGCATAAAACTAGACCTTACTTCAGGTGGTAATTTTCCATCAGGAAATAGTAGTGAATCTTTTGATTACACCCTCAGTATTACCAAAGAAGGTGATGGAAGTGGCACTATCACTTCTACAAACTTCAATTGTAATACCGATAGTACAGATTGTGAGCAAGGTTATATTACTGGTACGCCTGTCACTTTAACTGCCACACCTGATGATAACTCCATTTTTTTAGGATGGGGTGGTGCTTGCAAAGGAGGCGAACTTGAGAACCTTCCGTTTCAAGATAAAACTACTGTTGTAGCAATGGACGCTAATAGAAGTTGTACAGCACATTTTGCCTCAAAAGATGGGACGCTAATAGAACAGATGATAACTACAGCCATAATTGGCATTTTATCGGCTGTTGCTACACCTAATTATTCTTGCTATATGAGTAAATCGAAAGTTTCAGAGGCTTTTGGACTACTAGCTGGTCTTAAAACTTCTGTAGAAGTGTGGATGGCTGATTCTGGTCAATGGCCCACTGATATTACGCAGTTGACTGACACAACTAGCGGTAATTATGTTGATAATGTCTGGTTAGAAGATTCTGCGGTAAAAGCACAGATGAAATCTGATGCAGGTGATTGGATCGCAGATGGTATAATTACATATGCTTTTGATTCTGAAAATCATACGTGGCAATGTACCTCCAATATATCTGAGCATTTTTTACCAAAAGTTTGTGAATCTTCCTTTCAAGAAGAAACGCCATTGTTTTCCTTAAGTATCTCCAATAATGGTGATGGTGGTAGTGTCTCTAGCAGTCCTACTGGTTCTTCCAATATTAATGTCCTTTGTAATAATGGAGATGGTTATTCACCTGACACAGAAGTTACTTTAACTGCTATACCTGATGCTGGATTTGTTTTCAAACATTTTTTTTGTACTGATGATGGTTCACTCAATAGCAGCACAAACACAAATCCAAGAACTATTAAGATGGACAAAAATAGGTCTTGCAATGTATTTTTTGCACCAGCATATACTTTGAACACTAGCAAGATCGGTAATGGCTCTGTCACTAGCAATCCTGTTGGCATTGATTGTGGTGCAGATTGTAAACAAGATTATGCTACTAACACACCGGTTATTTTAACTGCAACACCTGCTAATGGTGCTATATTTACAAACTGGAGTGGGGAAAATTGCAGTGGTACAAATCCAGTAACTTCCATAACTATGGATACGGTTAAAGCTTGCACAGCTAGTTTTGTGGCTATTCCTACAGTTCCATTAGTCGTTGAAGTAACAGGAAGAGGTACAGTCGGAACTTATTGTGTGGATGACAATGATTCCAATTGTGTAGAAGATTCTCAACCTCAACCTGACCCAGTGGTAATTAACAATGGCGGTATTTATTGTAGTAGCAATAATACTTCTGATTGTGTAAAAAATTATCCACTTAATCAAGTAGTTACTTTGTCTGCTAGACTGCCGTATCAGCTTGATTGTTTCATGATGAATGCTTGTGTCAAGTTTGCTGGTTGGACAGGCGACTGTGTAAGTGCTGGTACGAATTCAACAGTTGAAGTAACGATGGATTCTGCTAAAACCTGCACAGCAAATTTTGAACTTGAAGTTGTTGCTTGTGATTCCACATGGCTAGACAACTTAATTGCCAAGTTTGAAAATGACCTTGACAGCAATCCGCCTCATTCCATATACAAGTATAACTATAATGGTGAAGCTGTCTATTACGTTCCACCACAATGTTGTGACCAATATAGCACTCTCTATGATGCTTGTGGAAAAGAGATATGTGCACCCGATGGTGGTATTACTGGAAAAGGTGACGGCAAATGTGCTGACTTTTTTGAGGTTCGTAAAGATGAGGAAGTTATTTTCTCACAAAAAGCTACTGGACAATGCACTAAAGCATTCACCGCCCAACTGAATCTTCTGAATCTTGCAGATACACAACATGAGTATGTTAATAATATTGGCAAGTTTGCTGAATCTTTAGATAAATTTTCGGGTGAAATCACTTTAGAAGATGAATTCTATACGTATGCTCAAACAAGTGTGACTGATGACACCTTCCAACTGACTGCTACTTCAAAAAATGGTAGTGACGTATGGACAATTAACCAAAACCAGCAATTAGTCAATACGACTATTGGTTCAAAATGTACCAAGATAACCCCTATTCTGGGTAAAAATCAAGTTAGTGGAATTATAAATGGACTTCAAACTGGAATAGAGGTTTATTATCAAGAATTTGGTGAATGGCCAGACGGAGAATTTTTTAAAGAACTAATAACTGATAATAGGTGGTATGTTGCCGATATTGCCATTATTTCTGATGACAAATATTCTCTTCAAGTCACTATAGACTCAAAAGAGTTTATTCATCCTAATATCACTAGCAAAACTATTAGATTAGTTTTTAATACGAATGGTCCTCTGCTGTTTTGTGGTTCCGGTTATCCTAATGGAATAGACAGTGAATTTTTGCCTGAAAATTGTCAGCATACTTTTGATTTTACGGTAGAAAATTCTATACCAAACAATGGTGATGGCAATGGTGATGGCATCCCAGATAGCGAACAAGCTAACGTAACATCGATCCCAAATGCCGTTGATGGCAATTATTTGACGTTACAAGCTGAACCAGCAACTTGTAAATTGGCAAATGTACAAACAACAGTTGAAAATGAACTTCCAACTCCTGACAATAACGCCGATTATCCTTATGGGCTTATTGAATTTGAGGCAGCTTGTAATGAAGCCAATATTACGGTGTTCTATCATGGAAGTGAAGAACTAAATGGTGCATACCGTAAATATGGCCCTACACCACCATATACCAATGGTTTATCTGAATGGTACTCATTACCTAATGTCACGTTAGGTTTTGTTAAGATTGGTGATAAAAATTTGCTTAAAGTATCTTTCACTCTAAAAGATGGTGAACTAGGAGATGATACCAAAGTTGATGGTAAGATTATTGATATTGGTGGTTTAACACTAGAAGCAGTTGAAAACTATACTGCCTCCGGCACAATCCGCGACAAAGAAGGCAACCCACTATCCGATGTCACCATCCAAATCGGCGATAAAACCACGACTACCGATACCACAGGCTATTGGGAAATCAATGGCTTAGCCGAAGGCGAGTACACCGTCATTGCCAGTAAGGCCGGTTATCAGTTTGACTCAAAACCCTGCGTCGTCAGTGACAATGTCAAGGTGTGTCAACCAGCTATCAAAGGCGAACCACTGTTAGATGTTAAAGTCGTGCCAGAACCGCGTATTGCCAAACAAGGCGAAAACGTGATTTACACCATCACTGTCACGAATCAAGGTGAGGAAACCGCTAGCAGCGTGACTTTGACCGATGTTTTGCCAGATAACACCAACTTAGTCAGCATTGAATCTTTGGATGGTGGCCCTTGTGAAAGCGAGACAGTAACGTGTAGTTTACCTGACTTAACGCCCGGCGCGACGGCTAACGTGAAAGTCGTGATCAGCAATCGCTTCCCCGAAACCTTGATTAATACCGTGACAGTAAACACGCAAGAGTACCCCACCGATGTCAAAAAGACGTGGACGCAAGTCATACCCTATTTATCGGTCAGCGTCACGGATTTGCCCGATCCGATAGAAATGCTCAAAGTCTTGCATTACAGCGTCGCGGTGGAATTGAGTCATTACGCACCCTTTGATGCAACCGATGTCACTTTGGTGAGTCAGTTGCCAATCGGGGTTGAATTGAAGGCCCTTAACAGCGATTATGCCCTCTGTGATAGTACTTTCCCGAAAATCACTTGTCAGTTCAATGACTTGAGTATAGCCAGTGCCGACAGTGTCAGTCAGGCCACCGTCGAAATGGAGGTCGAATTGCAAGACGCAGGCTTACTGTTGTTGACGCACGAAGCCAAGGTGACGGCGAATGAATATCCGGCCCATTTAGTCCGTGAACGCACGACTATCTTCATTCCCGACGATATTCAAGTCGATTTAGCCTTTGTGATTGATGTCACCGGTTCAATGCAGGCAGAGATGAATGGTGTCATCGCAGGCTTGACGAAATTCATAGATGAGATAGATACCAGCACCGCGCCGTTAATGGCATTACTCACCTTTGGTGATGAAGTCAAAGTGGCTGCCTTCACGCAAGATATGGACGTTTTGCGCGGGGCCCTGGCTGACTTAACCGCCAGTGGTGGCGGATTATGTGAAGAAGCCGCCGTAGAAGCCTTATTAGTCGCTATACCGCATACCAAAGTCGGTGGTGAAATTCTGTTTGCCACCGATGCCTCACCGTATCCAGATGCAGATGTGGAGAAAGTGATTGAATTGTTGCGCGCTAAAGGCATTCGTTTTAATGCGATGATCACCGGTGATTGTTCAATGCCAGAGAGTTGGAATAATTTGCCTTAATATTCAAAAAAGGGTGGCATTTTTAATCTCACGCTAAGACGCTAAGACGCTAAGACGCTATGCATAATGACACCTTTGCGACTTTGCGGCTTTGCGTGAAACGCTGATTTAACATTCAGGAATCGTCAACACATCATCGCTAAACGTGATTTCACAATGCTCTTCACTGTCTATCTCTGGCAAACGTTCCTCTAGGCTGGCTGTGGGCACTGTCGGAATCACTTGACTTACTGG
>JAYQWI020000446.1:0-21312 GCA_035871815.2 Candidatus Parabeggiatoa communis | reverse complement strand
AATAGCACAGGTTATTGCTTTTTAATTTTTGAGTCATTAAGGATTTTGGCACTGAGAATTGTGAACGGCAAAAGTGATATTATCGCTACCGATAAGCGATAGCATCACGAAATACTTTAAAATCAATGTGTTATCCTGTTTTTCCTGTACATAGCTTGCCTATCTCACCCACATTGCAAAACGCTCAAAAATGTCATTTTTACGCATGTTGTTGTAATAATTCGGTGAGCAATTCGGAGGAGACGTTCAATTGCCCAATTTTTTCGGCACTGTCGGCTATATCGCGGAAGGCTAATGCGACTAATTGACTTGGATTCATGTCTATGCTGGCTAGGGCTTGCAGCACTTTAGCATCGACACCACTCAAGGCTTGCATTGTCACAGTGAGACTGTACGCTTTGGCATCGGCTTCAGATTTGAGGTTTTCAGTGGCAAGGGCAACCCATTCTTTGTTGCGTTTCTCTAAAGAAATTTTGCCCGTCATTTCTTCTTCGCTGATTTGTCGCTCTTTTTCTTTGACCGAGCGTTCCGCTTCCATTTGGGCCTCACGCACTTGGCGCTTTTTATTTTCAACGGCGATTTCGGTTTGCAATTCATTTTCTTTGATCGCGCGTTCTTGCTCCACCGCGGCGTTACGCCGGGCATAAATAGCCTGATCGGACTCTTTTAGCAATTGTTCCCGTACATCTGCCTCCAAGGCGCGTGCCGTTTCGGGATTGGGTTTAATGGACAAAATGGATAAACCTAGAATTTCTAAGCCTAATGAGGTGATTTCTTTAGACGTGGCTAACCCTTTAAGGACTTTTTGGACCAAATTCTCAGTGGCACCAAGCGTTTCGCGCAAGGATAAATGCGCTAATTCACTTTGCATCAGCACTTGAATCAAATTAATTATCCGTTGAGGGAGTTTTTCAGGATCAGTGTTGATATAATTGCGGCCCGTGTTATCAAGGGTAAAATTCAAAAGTTGTGAAAGTTGTTTTGCATCAATGACTCGATAAGTGACTTGCCCTTGAATGCTGATTTCTTGGAAATCAGCGCTGACTTGGTTGAATATAAAAGGCACATCAACACTTTCTAGGGGTACTGCAACCAATGAGGTGGTTGGCGCAAAGTAAAACAAAGCTAACCCTTGCCCTTGACGTTTCAACTGGCCTTTGCGATATTGTAGTAAGTAAGTGGTGGGTTGTACCTTGATAAATCGAATCCCAAACATGGGCGACTCCTTATTTTCTGAGTATAATGGATGAAAGTTGATATCTATAACGCCAATACCGAAGGTATTGAATGTGAATAGCCACAATTTCCACACGGAAAAAGCAATATCAAAAAGGCCTCAACCCCTTCGATATTGAATGTGAATAGCTGCAACCTGGGGAAGTTAGAACGAGAGGCTTTATTAAAACCCGCAAGGGTTTTGTTCTTGAAACGCAATGGGTGGCAAGCAACTTGTGTATAACGATGAGGGCTCCGCCTGGGGAAAACAATATCAAAAAAGGCCTCAATCCCTTTGGTATTGAAGATTAAATAATAAGAGTATTGATATAATCTCTGAAAATTCATACAATTGATACCATTAGCGTTTTGAAAAAAAAGTTATAATCAGCTTATTTTAGTGAAATGTGAAATCGTAAAGCCAAATAACATCAAAAACTTGAAGATCGAGTAATAAACGATGATATATATAAGGCGGCATAAAAATTAAGATGAGCGACTCCTTATTTTAGTTCTCACTTAATAAACGATGATATATATAAGGCGGCATAAAAATTAAGATGAGCGGCTCCTTATTTTAGCTCTGACTTAAATAAACGATGTCGATCTCAACGCTCTCAACGGGTGCGATTAAAGATACGGGGAGAGTATCCAAAATAAATTTTGGACTCCAAAAAAGCCTGTGTCTTCGTGGAAAATTTATTTTGGATGACTTTTTATGACTTGATGTGGTTTTACCCCCCCGCACTTTTAATCGCACCCGATCTCAACATAAGGCTTGCTAAGCGCAAGCAAAAAAATTAGAATGTGTGTAATAGAAAATAAGTTTTCCCTAGTGCATTTCTATTTTTTCGCTACAATTACAAGGATTGCATAAAGGATTTCTTTTTTTAAGATAATGATAAGTGGCTATCTTAAATAACCCCTAAGCGATTTTTTGAGTTTTATGTTTATTGAGACAATAGGGGCATTTATGATGTGCCAATAACTTTAAAATCTCTTTTATAACCAATCCTTGTATAGTTTTTTCTATAATCTGTTAGCCTTGGACATCATTAGAGAGCAAGGTTTTGATTGAAAGGCTAAAGTTTGTAGCTCACTTTAAACGTCATTGATCATTGATAAGTGATCATTGAGCATTGTATAACTGATCAAAGGAGGCCATTAATGGCTAACTCTTCTAAAAAACCTGTTAAAAATCAATCTAATGCAAATTCTACGTTGCCTAAAGAAAATTTAGGTGAACGCCTAGTTGTTTTAGATGACACCTTAAAAAAGTTGTCCGATGCAGTGGGGCAAGTGAATGATGAAATCAAGAGTTTGCAACCGTTGTTAGAAACAAAGGCGAAGTCCCCTGTTAAAGCGGCTAATCCTTCTTCTGCAAACAAACCGGCACCTTCTAAAGCGGCTCCCGTCAAAAAGCCGGCGACATCTAAAGTGGGTTCTGTGAAAAATTCTTCGGCACCGGCGGCTTCTAAAGCGGCTCCCGTCAAGAAGCCGGCGACGTCTAAAGCGGCTCCCGTCAAAAAGCCAGCGACATCTAAAGTAGAGCCCGTCAAAAAGCCGGCGACGTCTAAAGCGGCTCCCGTCAAAAAGCCAGCGATGTCTAAAGCGGCTCCTGTGAAGAAGGCGGCGACGTCTAAAGCGGCTCCCGTCAAAAAGCCAGCGACATCTAAAGTGGAGCCCGTCAAAAAGCCAGCGACGTCTAAAGTGGAGCCCGTCAAAAAGCCAGCGACGTCTAAAGCGGCTCCTGTGAAGAAGCCGGCGACATCTAAAGCGGCTCCCGTGAAGAAGCCAGCGACATCTAAAGTGGATTCTGCGAAAAATAAGCCCGCGACGTCTAAAGTGGGTTCGGCGAAAAAGGCGGGACCGAAAACTAAAACGACTGCAACCACATCCAAGAAGGTTTTGTCCCCGGCTGATGCATTATTAGAGGCGGTTAATACGTTGCCTATTGATGATCTCAAGGAAAAATTGAAGAAGGCAGATGCCAAAACACATGTTATCAACAACATCCTCAGGGAAAGAAAGAAGACAGGTTTTCAACCATTTACCTCAAAAGAGGATTTGATTACACGTATTAAAGGATTAGCGAAGCCTAGCTTGGATCAAATATTAGAGTACTGGTCTTAATTTTTTTGAGTACACTGTTATTTTGACGGCTAGTTTATCTACTGTGTTTTTAGGGGCAAACCTGCTGTCCCTAACACGCAAAAGCTTAACTTAATATAATCATAATCGCATTGGGGGGCTAAAGCCCCCTTTTTTTTATGGCTTTCAGAATAGTGTGATTTGTCACGACTTCATAATATAAAGTCTTGGTTAAAGGATAATCCTCACTCTCCTCTCGCCACACCTTGACACGACCCTCGCGGATAACAACTTCATGCGTTTCTCCAAAGCTATCAAGATAACGCCCCTTATGAAAGCGTGTTGGATAGTTATCATTGGGTAAACGAATCGTGAATTGACGCAAAGCAAGCTCGGTTTGCAATTTTTTAAAGGCCGTCGATTCTAATTCAATACCATTCAAATTATAGCGAAAGCTTGTCATGCCCTTTTCTCCTTTAAAGGCATCGTTAGGGGGCTGTTGAAAAACCATGACGTGTGTTAGCAGATTTGATTGCTGCGAATATTTGCGTCGCAACTTCCACGAGCAGGAGGAAAGACGATCAGCTCTACCTATTGCTGGCGAAATCATAATTTTTTGATCGCCATCATAAAGAAATTTAGGGGCTGTGGGAGAATAGCTAATACCAATCCCCAATTCTAATTGGGGTAAATCATTGGCACGACTGATTTCATTTTGTTTATGAACGACTGCTAACATGTTTTTAGCTAAACCGCAAGCGCGGGCCGTCGCTAACCATTGTTCAGGTGAGTCTTGGTATTCAAAAAAACTGAGAATCACCGCATCGCCTTCAATAAAGACTTTTTCCGCTCCAAAAGATTTAATCAATTTTCTGATCGGATTAAAAAAATTGCGACTAAAATGAGTGGCCGGATTAAGGCCACGTTGGCAAAGCTCGTCTGTTATCGTTGTGGAACCACGTAAATCAGCTTTTAAAATAACATGATTGCGAATGGTTTCGGAGTTAGTCGTATTATATTCATCTTGTTCAAAAAATTCGTACAACAACTCATTGCTTTGCGACAATTGCACATCGGCTTCTGAGTGCAGCAGATTGACACTGTCCATTGCTTTCTGCATTAAGTGATAATATTTTAAATCTCGCTGGTAAGTGACAAAGTCGGTGGTAAACAGTCTCAAAATACGGCTCTCTGGCCTACGTGCTACCTTGGTTAAGCGTTTTTTGGTATTTTTTAATTCAGTAATATATAACGGTTTATCGCCTGGCCGACGCAAAGGTCTGATTTTTAATTGGTTTTGTAATTTTACGGCGACTTCTTCTATCTTTATTTCATCGCAAAGAGCCTGATACAGTAAATAGGGTTTGAGTAATTTGGCATAATGCTCGTATAAGCGTGGCGTTTCATAAGCGGCCAGCAAATGTCTAATCACTTGCGTTTGGCGTAAACGCTGTTCGAGTATCTTAGTTGCCTGACGTTGGCATACTTGCGTGGCATCGGCTGAGTTGTCTTCTAAACCCTCAAAACTGTCTTGTATTTTAAATAAAATATCCATATTATCTGGGACATCTTTCCAAGAGAATATAAGGCTTGTCATACGTTCTTCATCCAAAATAGGATGCTCAACACACTGTTTTTCTAGCTTTGGCTCAATCTGCACATGACAAATGTTACTCACTTCATCCAGTAATTGATCAATCAACACTTTTAAACGCTTAAAACCATAATTACTGTCCGGATCCTGAGACAATAAAACGTAATGGCTCATTAAGATTTGATGATTGTGCATATCGGGCGTTTGTAACAACGGATTGAATAACATCTCTTCGGGAATTGACCAGGCTAGGCCAAGTAAGGATTCACGCAATTTGCCGACATGACTTAATTCAACCAAGTGTATCTGATCAAATAGTTCGTAAGTCACTTGATATAATAGGTTATTTTTATGTCGATTAATCCACAGTAGACGTTCGTGTAAATCCAGTTTTTTGGTGTTTTCATTGACACTGTCTTTTCTTAATTGATGTAATAATTGTTCAGCTTGGCTATGTACTGTGGTTAAGACAAATTTAATGACAGCAATTTGGAGTAATTGTACTAAATCTAATCGTTTATCTTCCTTAGCACGATGTATCGTGGCCGTGAGCAGAGATGCATAACTGGCATTAAAAGCATAGAGTTTTTTTAACACCACATCTGACGGTTTATCTGTAAAACGTCTTTTGCTACTGCTACGTTCACCTAAAAGTTCGGAAATTAACTGATGGCCTAACTCGGTAAAACGTGGGCTGAGATGGACATCAATACGCACATTATCAATCCCCTTGAGTAACTGTTCAAAATTGATAGCAACGTAGCACGAAGGGTGTAGGGATAAGACTGTTGATGTCGTGGATTCATCTGACGATTTTTTTTTCTTAAATAAATTGAACATTTTTTCCAATTTTGCGAGTTATCAGTTTAAAGGTAGACTCCTCTCCCAAGGCGAGGGAGCTTATGTCTTGTTTATTATATGTACAACGGATTTAGGAACCTTCGATGTGCTACGCTAAATAAACGGATTTTTGATTGGCCTGATTAAGATTGGTTTTTGGCCTACCAAAGATTTATACAACTCAAGCATTTCATCTTGATTTGTGTATTTTGGATAGTTTAAATTGAACAGGCAAATTCAAAGCCAAGTTATTTGTAATAACGATAACAATCAATAATGACAAGGATTGACAAAGAAAGTGGGAATTTGGCAGGCGGATTTTGTGATAGGAGTCGTAGGGGCAAACTGGTGAGTTTGCCCTTTCAATTGATGGAAAGCCCGTTATTCCTTGCTTCCCCCTTAAGTCCGTTAATAATCTAAAAAATCTTAAAAAATTCAAAAACGATTATCAGTATTGTTCATATAACTGCTTGACTTTTTTCACATAATTAATCGTTTCCCGATAAGGCGGAATCGTATTACCATAGCGTATTACCGCATTTTCCCCAGCGTTATAAGCCGCCAGTGCTAAAGATAAGTCGTCATTAAATAGGGTCAGCAAATCACGCAGATAATGTGCCCCACCGTTGAGATTGGCCATCGGATCAGTGCGATCATGAACCTTATAGCGTTTAGCCGTCGCCGGCATCAATTGCATTAATCCTAGCGCGCCTTTTTTCGATCTCGCTTTGGGATTATAAGCCGATTCCACTTGCACAACCGCATGTAACAAAGCCGGGGATAAACCAGCATTCAGTGCCGCCGCTTCAATCAAAGGCGCGTAATCAGAGTATTTAGGGTGTTGACTCAGAGCGGGTAGCAGTGGTGGAGGTGTTTTGTAAGATTGCACTAAATAACTACGCGCATACAACACTTGATCACGGGTTTGGGGCGGTATATTGGTTAAATGTAATACACCATTAGCATCAAAATATTTGTATATAATCGTTGACTGACTAGACGTGTTAGCATCAGCGAACACAGCTTGCGCCCCCAGTATGAGCAATAAAGTAATATAAAGGATTGAATGTACTAATTTCATGAGAGCCTTTATTTATCGTTAACTATTCATTAACAATTTCTAAGCAATAAGGAGTACACCGAATTATGAAATAAACGAATTGAACCGTTATTAGCTTAAATAACGGTTTGAGGCCTTTATCCTTTCAAATCGCCATTATTTCATTTTCAAGTACATTGCGTATATGTTGAGAAGAAATCCTGTTCAGAAAACCATTTCAGGCAAAAGTTTTTGCACGCAAAAGTTTTTGCGCGTGAAATCTGAAATACGGGTTATCATCCTTTTTCTAATCAGCACCACATTAAGCGCGGCCGGTTTTGATTGTCAAAAAGCCTCAACTGATGTTGAGAGGATGATTTGCGACAAGCCTCAACTCAGTGAGGCCGATAAACAAATGGCTGACGCTTATCAACAATTGCGGACAGTATTGCCAAGCTCAGAGCGTGAATTGTTAAAACAAGAGCAACGTGAGTGGCTCAACAACCGCGACTTTGAATTGTTAAACTGCATCAAGCCAAATTGCGAAGTACACTTTTATGAGGTGAGAATTAAACAACTCGGGCCCGTAGAACAAACCGATTTGAACTGCAGCACACAAAAAACATCGGTTGAAAAGATGATTTGCAGCACTCGTCTCTTAAGGCACGCTGACGGGCGGATAAGTCAACTTTACAACGATTTGCAAAACGAGTTAAAGCAAGACAGATATCACATCAAATCACAGGTATTAAAGCAAGATCAAGAGTGGTGGGTGAGATTACGAGATACTGAATTGAATCAACCGTATTGCAAAAGACGCTGCGCGTGGCGGTTTTTTCAACGCCGAATTGAATTTTTAGTCCGTTATAGGTTCTAAATAAAATAGCTCATAAACCACTTGAATAGATTAATAATAACCCGTTGATTTATCAATATGATGACTCTAAACAGTAACAACAAGGATTATTTAATAATAAAGGATAAACCAAAACGTCAGTGTCAAACAGTCTTGATTCATTTTTTATTTGTTCATTAGATTGTTGCGAAATGACTTAAGTATTTTAAAATAAATGACCTAACAGACCACCTTTAAAAGCTAAATCATTGATTTAACAAGTCTATTCACTATTAAAACTGCCAACCATAAGCCAGAAACACACTGATGATTTGATCCTTCTCAACCAGCGGGCTGTCATAAATGTCATCCCCAAGACGCTCATATTCTACAGATGCAAATAAAGTTGAACGTTTACTGAGAGAATAAGTCGCTTTGATAGCCGCAATGTAATTCAATGTTGCCTCGCCTGTGTAAGCGGAACGAGTTGCCCGGACTTCTCTACCCTTCACACCATAATAATAATTGACTAACTCCTCACTTTGCCATTTCAGCCCAATACTCGGTGTCAGAATAGTCATTTTACCCGTTAAAATATAAGTATTACCGACAGAAACCGTGACTTCTTCCCCCTCACTCTTATGGAGTAAATCAGTCACAGCCGACAGCTTAAATTCAAACTGACCTTCTCGCCATGTTGTTGCGATACCCCCGTCAAGTGAAAAATCACGATCTGCCATGCCCTTTAAAAGGACATGATCATCTGCATCAAAGCCCTCTAAACGAGGCGTGAGGATCAAATCAAAATGACCCTGCGCCCCCTCAGCCACACGATATCCTGCCTCTAAACCCTCAATAAAAAAATTTCCGCGCCGCATAATCATATGAGGCAAAAACAAGATTCGATGATCAATCGCTTTATAAGGTTCAGCACGAAAGAGAACCCCTAAACCAACGATACCGTGCCAACTGTCACCCGCTTGATAAAGTGAACCCGCAAAAAGAACAGGGCTAAATCCAAACAGGGCCATACAAAAAAATCCATAAAATTTTGTCATAAATCCCCCAATCCAGTTATCAATTCCACGCAAGCGTGGAAATCAATTATCAGTTCCAATACAAAAATTTATTCTACCTGTTTACACTATTAAGTAAAATAATATGACAACGTTGTAAGGTGGGTTTTATATTCGTAGAGACGCGATGCCTCGCGTCTCTATATGCCTCGCGTTTCTACGAATATATCGCACAGACGTTAGGCATTGAGACCCGAGGCATTGAGACGCGAGGCATCGCGTCTTTACTAATATATCGCACAGACGTTAGGCATTGAGACCCGAGGCATTGAGACGCGAGGCATCGCGTCTCTACGAATATATCGCACAGACGCTAGGCATTGCTGCGATGCCTCGCTTAGACTTAAACTCTATGCTGTGGTATTTTATAAACAGCCTAAAAAAGTGTCGGGCCAAGTTTCATTCTTAATTCACATTTAAACTTCACGTTTTTTTCAAGAGAGCATGATAACAAAATCTTCGACAATCCCTATTTTACTCACCTTAACACTCACAGGCTGTGCAACTGGCGGCTTTATTTCCTCTGGACAATGTCCTCAAAAGATGACCGTGAAAATTGATGGAAAAGCCACTGAAACAACCCTTAATTCTATTCCGGGTTTGAGCAATCCAGGTATGGAAATTATCGAGGGCCGTTTTAGTATAGGTTTGATAACCAAAGAGATGGGAATATTTGAACTACTTGATTTTGATGCCAAAAATCTAAAGGTGGGGAGCTTTACAGGAGAACAATTTCGCTTAACCAGGCGTTATTTCGAGGGCACATGCAGCCATGACAAGTACAAGCAAGACTCCAAATTGATTATTGAACAATACAACGCTGACACCGATCAAAAACTGAGAGGCTGTTTTTATGGCAAACTGGACTGTAATAGTCAATTGATCGAAGTGAATGCACCGATTTCTGATACAGTGCTTTAAAATTCAGACATCATGAGCTCACTGTTTCATCAGTTCAAAATCCTTTATAATAATCCACTTTAGAGTTCATAAAAATCAAACCCATTGTAGGGGCAATCCCACGCGCGAGCCCATTACACCCGATAAGGATAAATACCATGACACTGCATATTACTTCTTGGGCCTCTTCTCGCTCTAGCAGCCGGCATTGCTATTTTAATTAAGCCCAAACTCTTAAATTACATTGTAGCCGCTTACTTAATCATTGTAGGCGTAGTCGGTATTTTTGGTATATCGCTACATTGATAATGGTGGGCAACAAAAACCCTTGCCACCCGACATTGCTCGGTGGGCAACAAAAACCCTTGTCCACCCTACAACTGATAACTTCCCAAACCGTTGAATAATCATTCTTTTTTAAATGAAGGGCAGCCAGCGCCCCATTTATCCGTGCTAGTGCCTATTTACAATGAAGCCGACAATATCGCGCCATTGATCCACGACATTCGCACCGCTTTGGATGATCAAATAGCCTACGAGCTGATCTACATTGATGACAATAGCACAGACACCAGTTGGACCATCTTGCAAGAACACGCTAAAGATTTTAAAGCGTTACGGCTCATACGGCATCAAAAAACCTATGGGCAAAGCATCGCCATTTTAACCGGCATTAAAGCCGCCCAGGCCGACTGGATTGTGACACTTGATGGCGATGGGCAAAACGATCCGGCCGATATTCCACGTTTATTAGCCGTTTTACAAAACCCTGAACGGCCTTTACAACTAGTAATGGTTGCCGGTGTCAGACGCTTTCGTCATGACAACCGCCTAAAACGCCTATCCTCACGGATTGCCAACAGCATACGCCACCGCTTATTACATGATAATACCCGAGACACCGGCTGCGGCCTCAAACTCTTCTCGCGCAAAGCCTTTTTAGCCCTACCGCATTTTAACCACATGCACCGTTTTTTACACGCACTGTTTTTACGAGAGGGAGGACAAGTGATCTCTATCGAAGTCAACCACAGGCCCCGTCAGCATGGCAAATCAAAATATGGCCTATTTGATCGCCTCTGGGTAGGTATAACAGACTTATTAGGCGTAATGTGGTTACAACGTCGCGCAGTCAAAGCGGAAATGATTGAGGAAGCTCAACAACATGACCAATGAAACCTTATGGTTAATAATAGGCTTTACTGGCCAAGTGTTTTTTTCATTGCGTTTTTTAGTGCAATGGTGGCAAAGCGAACGTCAACAACGCAGCGTCATACCCCTTGAATTTTGGTACTTCAGCATCTTAGGCGCAGTAACGCTTTTAGCTTATGCCATTCATCGTGCAGACCCCGTATTTATCGTAGGGCAACTCACTGGCCTATTTATTTATATGCGAAACTTACATCTCATCAAAAAAAATCAAAATTCTCCCAACCTATCGAAAGAGGGGTAATATTAGGGATTTTGTAGATAGGGTGGGTAATAAAAACACGCCCGTAGGGGCAATCCCTTGTGGTTGCCCTTGAAAATTTTCCCACTCAGCTCAAATCAAGATCACAGCGCTGAATCAGCGTTCTGTCCAGCCGGCAAAGTAAAATAAAAAAGACTCCCCTGGCTTTCTGCGTTTTCTACCCCAACTTGTCCACCCAGTTTTTCAACAATCTGTTGCACAATGGATAAACCTAAACCATGCCCTTCAGCACGATCTTGGTGTAACCGGGTAAAAGGTGTAAATAAGCTCGCTTTCGCCTCTTCAGTCAGGCCAGGGCCATTATCGCATACCCAAAAACGTATTTTACCCTCGTCTAGGGTATCAGCACCCGTTTCTAAAAGCGGTGGTTGTCCGCCATACTTTAAACCATTACTCAAATAATTCGCCCAAACTTCTTCAATCCAAGGTGCGTAACCCAATGCAATCGGCCAACTGTCAGGTAAACGGATTTGAGCTTGAAAATCTCTTATCATATAAGCCAGACGTTTTTCGATAACTTGCCTGATAATTGACGACATATCCAATGGTTTTGTTTTAACCTCATCCTGTCCTGACGCTCTTGCCAGTAACAACAAAGCATTCACAATATCAACCATCTTATTACCCGATTCAACAATCAACTGTAAACATTTTTGATCAAGATCACCACAAATATGGCCTGATGAACAGTGAGTTAAGAGTCGATTGCTCAGGCCTAAAAGGCCATTTAAAGGGTTTTTCAGATCATGAGCGACAGTGCGAGCAAAAGCATTTAATTCAGTATTGCGCTTCTCAAGTTCTACCGCATATTCTTTTTTGAATTGCAGTTCTTCTTCCAATTGTTGTTGCAACTGGCGAAGTTTTAAATGCGTGGTGATACGGGATAAGACTTCTTCATGCTGAATCGGTTTCGTGATGTAATCAACCGCGCCAAGCGAAAATCCTTTGACTTTATCAACAGTCTCAGACAGCGCAGTCATAAAAATGATGGGAATATCTTGAGTACTGTCTTGTGACTTCAAAACTTGACAGACTTTAAAACCATCCATACCCGGCATCATCACATCCAACAAAATTAAATCGGGGTGTGCATACTCCGCTTTTTTGAGAGCGGCTTTACCTTCCTTAGCCACCAACACTTTAAAACCGGCATGGGTTAAAAAGTCTAACAAAAAGCTCACATTAGCGGGTATGTCATCAACAATTAAAAGCGTTTCTTGTCGCGAATTGAGGGTGTTCATAATCACTCGTGGTATTTTTGATAATAGACGGCACGACTTAGTGACAATTCTTTTTGATATTGAATGCTACACCACGATACCGTTAAAAAAAATGCCTTGTCGTGAATAGTGATTACATGACAATCAGGGTAGGAGTGCAAACTTGAGTTTGCGAATTGAGTTTGCGAATTGTACGTTCCAACTTGAGTTTAGGCTATAACCGAGGCGCTTCCACTTTACTTAACACCGCTTTCAATACATTATCAACATCATGGCCTTCAATTTCCAATTCAGGCGCTAAAGTGATACGGTGACGCAAGGTAGCCAGTACAATGTCTTTGACATCATCAGGTGTCACAAAATCGCGCTCTGCCAACAAGGCCGTCGCACGCGCCGCACGAATCAATGCAATACTACCTCGCGGCCCTGCCCCTAAACTGACTCCAGGCCAAGTGCGCGTGTTCCGCACAATGTTCACCACGTAATCATACACGCGATCATCCACTTGTAAATTAGCAGTCAAACGTTGTAGCATAATCACGTCTTCGGGTTTAATGATGGCATTCACAGCACTGACATCTAAGCCTTCTCCTACTTTAGTTGAAGTGACTTGTTTTACTAAACGAGTTTCTTCTTGTTCGCTGGGATAGTCTATGCGTATTTTTAATAAAAATCGATCCAGTTGAGCTTCGGGTAACGGGTAAGTACCTTCTTGTTCAACCGGGTTTTGAGTAGCGAGTGTCATAAACGGCGTCGAAACGGTAAAGCCCCTGCCTTCAATGGTAACTTGTTGTTCTTGCATGACTTCTAACAAAGCCGCTTGACTTTTAGCCGGAGCGCGATTGATTTCATCGGCTAACAATAAGTGCGTAAAAACAGGCCCTTTGCGAATACGAAATTCCTCACTTTTCATATCGTACATAGCATGGCCTGTAACATCGCTAGGCATCAAATCAGGGGTAAATTGGATGCGTGTAAAACGGCCATCAAAGGTTTTCGCCAAAGCTTGTACTAATAAAGTTTTGCCTAAACCAGGTACCCCTTCAATCAGCACATGTCCAGCAGCTAATAAGGCAACCAGCACTTGATCAACCACTTCCTGTTGACCCACAACCGCATGACTGACTTCTTCGCTAATCTGTTGAACAATTTCGATAGCACGATTGACTTCTCCATTGGAAGACGAAGTCTTTATTAACATTAATCTTTTCCTTTTCTACTTGACACGAGATCGTAGAGACGCACGGCCGTGCGTCTCTACAGCCGTGCGTCTCTACAGATACCAACTTTAAGCCTTTACCACCAACACAGCACACTCAGCTAAACCAATCACACGTTCTGAAACACTGCCAACCAAGAGTTTTTCTAAGCCAGTACGACCATGGCTGCCGACAATAATCAGATCGCAACCAATATCTTCTGCCGTTTTAACAATCGTTTCAGCGTACCTGCCCGTCACGATTTGACTTTCTACACTGATACCTTGCTCTTGCAAAAAGGCAGTGATCCGCTCAATGACGGTTTCCGCTTCCTTGCGGCGTTCTTCTTTATGTGACGTGTAAACAACCGATATCACCGTGACTTTCGCATTGAAACCCTGAGCCAATTTGACAACAGTGGCAGCCGCTTTTTCACTATAACGCGAACCATCAACCGCCAACAGGAAATTTTTACCTTTAATCTCAGCTTCTCGCGGCGTGACCAGTATATTGCAATTTGCTAAACCGATCACTTTGGCAGTGCTACTACCCATCATCAGCCGCATCAAGCCAGATTTGCCACGTCTACCCATAACAATGAGATCGACCTGTTGTTCTTCTGCGGTTTCGACAATGGCTTCATAGGGCGATTCGCCACGGCTAAGTTGAATTTCAGATTCAACATTCGCTTCAACCGCTTTAGATTTGACAGTCTCCAAATAACTATAAGCTTTATTTTCAGCCTGTTTTATCAAATGTTGCAGTGCAACAGCATCCTCTTCAGGAGAAGCGTTTACCACTGACGTAATAGACAGGTGACTGTTTAAGGTACGGGCCAGCTGAATGGCTTCACGTTCTGCACCTGCACTAAACTCTGAAGCATCAGTGGCTAACAGTATTTTTTCACGCCCCCAAGGCGATAATGGTGTAATCATCATTTAAATTCTCGCAATAAATACCATGTCAGAAGTTATTAGCTCGCCGTCGCTAAGGAGTTGATGCCGCCTTCTCCAGTTGGATTTTTTCTAGCCGTATGCCACGCCACATAGCGCCTAATATAACAACAGCCCCTAAAGTTAAAGCGAATACCATGATAATGAAGCTCGTATTTCTCAGGATATATTCAAGGCCCTGATCTATGGGAGTAATCATATCAAGTTGGGCCATATAAACGGGAACCATTAAGCCACGACTGAATAACACAATGACCATAATTAATCCCATGACTAATTTGATCATATAAGGTTTGACATAAGTTGTTCCTATGGCACCTAACTGGACACCAAATAATGAACCGGCTAAAATAATCATCGCCAAGCGGATGTCAACAAAACCACTCCAAGCAAATTTAATCGTGCCGCCCATACCCATGACAAAAGCCACCACTAATTCCGTTGCGGAAGCCATAAGACTAGGGGCACCTAACACATAGATCATGGCGGGTACACCAATAAATCCCCCTACAGCGATAGTCGCTGCTAACATACCCGTCGCAATGCCTAAGGGTAGAATAAACAACAGCGAGACTTTAGCCTTTAAGCTCTTGAAATAGACCATGGTTCCAGGAATGTGAATAGACTGCACCCAACGTGCTAACCGGCCTGCTTTTTCTTCAGTGTCGTCGTCACTTGAATGTCGAGACTTCCACGCATCATATAAAACATAGCTACCCACTGTACCTAATATCACCACAAAAGCCACGCTGACATAAAGGTTAGAACCGGAATCACCAAAATTTAGGCGAATAGATTCTTGTAAATGGGCACCAATTAACACGCCGATTTCTGCAAAGAGACCAAAAATCAGTCCCAATTTAAAATCCACTTGACCAAATTTAGCGCGTTTCAATGCACCCACAAGGGCTTTGGGAAACTTGTGGCACATATTGCTTGCCACCGCGACAATACCAGGCACACCCAGACTCATCATCGCCGGCGTGAGTACAAAAGCGCCACCTGAGCCAATAAAACCACTGACTAATCCACCTACGAAACCCACGATGAATAGGTATAAAACGTAAAGAAAGGGTAAATCTATAAAATTGGGGGGTAATGATTCCACTTATGACTTCCCTCCAGACTGTTTGGGTTTGATACCCAATAAATCCCAAAATTCACCCGTAAAGTGACCATGAGCAAAAGAAAACACAAAAGCGATAGTGATGGGTATAATAAAAGTCCATCTGCCCTCTGCTGTCCATTGAATCACTTGGATTTCAGCGAAATAAAGGATGCTGTAAAGTGTTATCACCAAAAGACCCCATAAGACGGTCTTGATAAATTGGATTTTGTGTTTTTGTTGTTTATCCAGCATTGAATATCCTTGATTTATGATGAATGTTGTTCGAGCGAAGCTCGGAACGATGTTTTACAAATGTTACATTTGTATAAATACAACTCAAGAACAACGATCGGTTGGCCATTTATCGACCATTTCTAAGTTTTATCTGCGGAAGAGAAGGTTTGCAAAGCTAAATCAGCGTTCTATTTTTAATTTCAAAAACGCCTATTTTCGACCAAGAGTCACACCGTATAAAACGCACACGCATACTACTAGAAAAGGTAAAGTCAAGTCAACAATCAATGAACAATTATCAATGAACAGTTATAGCTTAAAGTTTTGAGTCGCTAAAGCGACAACACTTGATAACGGATAATTGATAATTGATAATTGATAACTGATAACTGATAACTGATAACTGATAACTGATAACTGATAACTGATAATTGATAACGGTAAAAAACGATGCGTTTATTACTCCTAGAAGATGACACGCTATTAGGTAATGGAATTCAAGCCGGTTTAATGCAAGTCCATTACGCGGTAGATTGGCTGACAGATGGCGAAGCCGGGGAACATGCACTTCAGGTTGAAAATTATGATGCCCTGATTTTAGATTTGGGATTGCCCAAAAAAGAAGGCTTGAACATACTGAAAGATTTACGGGCGCGTGGTGATAGTTTGCCCGTGTTGATTTTAACGGCCCGTGATACCGTAAATGATAAAGTCATCGGATTAGATAGCGGAGCCGATGATTATTTAGTTAAGCCCTTTGATTTAGACGAATTGACGGCCCGTCTTCGCGCACTGCTGCGCCGTCACAATGGACGAGCAACACCTGAAATCGCTTATGGCACCCTACGTCTTGATCCCGCAGCACAAACACTGACTCAAGCCGGAAAACCCATCATGCTCTCACAACGCGAATTTGTCATTTTACAAACCTTATTAGAAAACGTTGGTAAAATCTTATCGCGTACACGCCTAGAAGACAGTTTATATGGCTGGGAAGACTTGATTGAAAGTAATACCGTTGAAGTCTATATTCATCACCTACGCAAAAAACTCGGAAAAGAACTGATTCGCACAATACGGGGTATGGGGTATCTGATTCCAAAACAACCATGAAATTCTCAATTCGCAAACGCCTATTATACTTATTACTCAGCACCTTATGTGCCGCCTGGGGCATCGTCACCTGGCAAGTTTATGTCAGTACCCAACACGAAGTAGAAGAATTATTTGATGCCAATCTAGCCCAAAATGCTCGCGTATTACTCGGATTGATTCAACATGAAATAGCCCAACATGAAGATGAGGAACATGAAGATGAGGAAGATGAGGAAGATGAGGAACATGAAGAAGAGGAAGAAATAGAATTTGAAACCGATTTACATAGCGGGCATAGATATGAAAAAAAACTCGCCTTTTTGATACGTGCCAAGGATGGCAGCATTTTGATTCGTTCAGCCAGCGCCCCCTTATTTCCCAAATCGCATCATCATTCAAAAAGCTATAGCGATTATCAAATCAAAGGGTATTGGTGGCGCGTATTTACCCTCAAAACAAAATCACTGACAGTACAAACCGGAGAGCGTTACGATATTCGTCAAGAACTGATTAGCGAAATGATGTCCAGTATGCTCATAGTCTTATTGATGACTTTACCCTTAATAGCCTTCTTGATATGGATAATCGTCGGCAGTAGCTTTAAACCCTTACAACACATTGCCAATGAGATTGCTATTCGTACCCCTGAACAACTGCACCCCCTAAAACGGGATAAAATACCCTTAGAAATCAACGCATTGGTTAAAGCATTGAATCAGTTATTTACCCGACTAGCGCGCGCTTTTGAAAATGAACGGCGTTTTACCGCAGATGCCGCCCACGAATTACGCACCCCATTAGCCGGAATAAAAACCCAAGCCCAAGTTGCACAACGGGCAACTGATAGTCAACAACGCGAACACGCCTTGCAAAAAATCCTCATAGGCGTTGATCGGGCCACCCATTTAGTCACGCAGTTATTGACATTAGCACGTATAGATGCCACCCACAGATTAGCCACCACCAATATTAACTTACACGAATTGATAAGCCAAATCATAACCGAACAAATGCCGCAAGCCTTAGAGAAAAGCATCGATTTAGGATTAGAAAACCGAGCCACATCTCAAGAAATACAAGGCAATCAAGATGCCCTGTTTTTCATGCTGCGTAACCTAATTGATAACGCCATCCGTTACACCCCAAACAGTGGACAAGTAACCGTCTCACTAGAAAACCAAAAAACCACTCAAATAACCGTCACAATTAGCGACAGCGGCCCAGGCATACCGCCTGAACAACAAAGCGCTATTTTTGAACGCTTTTATCGAGGCCAACATCAAGCCATTCAAGGCAGCGGTTTAGGCTTATCAATAGCACAAAAGGTAGCTCAATTGCACCAAACAAAAATACAACTGAATAATTTAGCCAAAGGATTATCTGTACAAATAGATTTTGAGCAATAGATTTCCAGAAAAATAATATCAATCTGTGAGTTTTTTAAACTCACGCTTCGCGCTTCGAGCTAAGAAAAATACTTAGCACCGCAGCAAAGCAGCGAAAAGCGTGAGATTTGTTTTAAAACGATTCCGCTTTTGAATGTAGAATCTAGGTAACGGGTTTTTAAAGCCCACCATTCCCCACTAGTGATTTAGTGATCCCTCGCTTGCCGCAACCAATATTCAGATTGTTCAACATCTTTAGCTACGCCTTCTCCATTCAGATACATCTGCGATAATCGAAATTGTGCTTTTGCAGAACCTTGTTTAGCCACTTCCAAAATGTATGGCATAGCTTGTGTAAACTCTCCAGCTTGATATAATGCCATGCCTTGTTGTAAACGAAGATCATAATATTTTTGTTGATCTTTTCGATCACGAAAATCGGCAAAGATATTTTCACGTAATGGAAAAGTTTCTTTTTCCCTTCTTATTTCTTTTTCGACAGCTTTATCAAACTGATTCTGATATAATTTTTGTTGATATTTTTGTTGATAAATTAAAACAATCAAGTCTTGCGCTTTAATAACATCTTGTTCTGCGGCTTGATCAAGCCACTTTAAAGCCATATCAATATCTTTCCGAACTTCTGTACCTTGATAATATTTCAAACCCACTACATATTGCGCTTGCTTATTCCCTATTTCAGCCAATGTGAATAACGTTTCTAAAGGCAATTGTTCATAATCTTTCTCAATGACTGAAATCATCTCTTGCGCTTCACTCAATCCTTGTGAAGTAGCTTGCTCAAACCATTCTAAGGCCGTGTAAATATCTTTATCCTCATCTTCATAGTATCGACATCCCAAAAAATATTGCGCTTGGGCATCACCTTTGTTAGCCTTCATCAATAATTCAGTTAAAGGTAGCTGTTTATTCCGTTCTGCTTCAAGCTCTAAAATCCGATTTAGCGCCTCAAGAACATCTTCGTTTGCCGCCTCATAAAACCACTTTAAAGCGAGATCAATATCTTTTCTCACTTCCAGCCCACGATAATATTTTAAACCCAGAAAATAATACACTTGCTCGTCGCCGGTTTCAGACAGGATTAATAATTCATCCAAGGAAAGTTGTCCATATTCTCTTTTAATCTCTTCAATGAGATTTTGCGCTTCAGGCAATCCTTGTGAAGCAGCTTCCTTAACCCACTCCAAAGCGGTTTGAAGACTTTTTTCAACTTCCTCGCCCTTATAATACATTAATCCTAATGAATATTGGGCTTGGGCATCGCCTTTTTTAGCCTTTTTTAATAACTTGGTTTTTTCTTGAATTTTTGAAATGAGGTTTTGCGCTTCAACAACGCCTTGCACAGCCGCTTGATAAAAGCACTCTAAAGCCGTATTAACATTTTTTTCAACTTCCTCGCCTTGGTAGTATTTTAATCCCAATAAATATTGTGCTTGGGCTTCGCCGATTTTAGCCCGGATTAATAAATCATCCAAAGAGAGTTGTTCATATTCTCTTTTAATCTCTTCAATGAGATTTTGCGCTTCAATCACTTCTAATTCTTCAAGTTGCTCAAGCCACATTAAAGCCAACTGACTATTTTTTTCAACTTCTTTGCCCTTATAATACATTAATCCTAGTAAATATTGCGCTTGGGCTTTTTCCATTTCAACGACTTTATTGATATGCTGGTTTACCATGATGAAATCTTGCGCTTTTAAAACCCCTTTCTCTGCTACTTGCTGACACTTTAACGTTGTCTGAAGCTCTTTTTTTTGATAAATTAATCCTAATAAGTATTGCGCTTTAGCTTCCCCTTGTTTAGCGACGTTTTTCAGCCATTTTAAAGCAAGCTCCCTATTTGCTTTCATTTCCTTGCCTTCATAATACATTAATCCTAATAAGTATTGTGCTGGCATTTTGCCCTCTTCCGCTTTTAGGAATAAATCAGCGATTCTCATAGATTCACTCTCATGATGAGAGTGATTATTCAATAGAAAAAAATCATACGCTTCAACAATGTCTTGCTGCATGGCTTTAGAAAGCCATATTAAACCCTTATCTACCTCGTTTTGAATATAGTACGTTAATCCTAATAAGTATTGCGCTTTAGGATCGCCTTGTCCGGCATTGATAAGTAATTGATGTTGTTTTATTTTTTGAGTCATTGGTATTTTTCCTCATTTTGCAAATGTGATATTCCTGTTATAAATTCATTTTGCAAAGGCCCCATTTTCAAACCTAATTTATTTTGCAGAGGACACAATTTATAAGCGTTCAGGAGTTGAGTGTAGGGTGGGCTTTGTATTTTTGTTGCCCACCCATTTAAGGGCGTTCCAAAAAAATAATTATCCCAAAGGATGGGTAGGGGAATGGTCAATGCCATTAAGTAGGTACATATAAGTCTTTTAACATTTTTTTATCAGCGAAAATCAGCGTCATCAACATTTCACGCTTCTGTTTTTGCGCGCAAGAAGCGTGAAATATCAATCAGCGTTCTATTCTTAATTTAAAAAAAGGTTAATTTATTTTTGTTTATCTACTATACGGGCAAACACGCCGGTATGCCCATACAAAAAGAGTGAATTTATTGGCTGTAGGGGCTGCCCGATCCTGTTCGCCCAGGTTTAACGAAGGTGGCATTGAGGGGAATGGTGGACTTTAAAAACTCGTTACCGGCCCCCTACAAAACCGACTGGGATAATTTATTTTTTGGATATGCCTAACCTCTGGTATTTTTCCTTTAGCAAAAGCGCAAATTGTAGCAGTGGACAGTATAGATAGAACGCTGATTTAACGGATTGTCATGATTAACGCTGATTATTAGAGATATTTGTGGAGGTATTTGTGAATATCGGTTTAATCCGTCAAATCGGCGTTTTATCCTATCAAACTCAATCCCTGATCCGAACCTTGTTTATTATTATCAATCAAAATCAATTGCTTGAAAAATAATATTGGACAGGGTTAAAATTGAGTTATCAGTCACAATCTTAAACCCTTGGTATTTAAGCGAAAACATAAAAGTTTAAATCTGTCAATGCGTAAGTCCTAAAT
>JAYQWI020000445.1:0-3252 GCA_035871815.2 Candidatus Parabeggiatoa communis | reverse complement strand
CTTGTGACAATCCTGATTGAATAATATGGGTATATTCATCTGAATTATGGGTGCGAAAAATCGTTTGTTGTTCCAAAGCCGCTTGCCCCACCAAGCCTTCACCCAGTAAAAAGTGATCAGGAATCTGCTTATTCGCGGTATAGGCATAACTTGCGATGACTTGCAAATAGGATTGCGATTGCGTTTCTTTTAACAGATAAAATAATCCCACTTGCGCCTGAGTATAAGTCGTTATGAACGAAATAATCTTCTTAGCCAGTTTCTCAATCTCTAGCTCGCCACTCATCTGATCATTTAACTGTGTTTGTCCCGTTTTCAGCCAATCCTGTTCCGCATTTTCGGCCATTGCCGCGGCCAGTTTAGTCGCCGCCGTTTCTAAGGCCTGTTTGATCTGGATAAAATTGCCACGGTATTCGGCTTGAGGGGTAATGTTTTGAGTGCCTTCGGCTAATTCCTGAGAAACATGGACGATATCTTCTATTACCAGGCGTAAATTGGACAAAGCGGTTTCCAGGGCCTCTTTGATTTGGACAAAATCTCCCCTGTATTGCGCTTTGGACATCATATACAGGTTACCCGCAGCTAACCCTTGAGACACCTGAACAATGTCTTCAACGACTAAGCGTTGGTTAGATAAAGCTGTTTCTTGAGCATTTTTGATGTGGAGAAAATCACCTTGGTAATCCGATTGAGGCCTAACACTCAGATCACCGGCCGCTAATCCCTGAGAAACCCTAACGATGTCTTCAATGACTAACTTTTGATTAGATAGCGCGATTTCCAAAGCCTTTTTGATTTGAATAAAATTACCCCGATATTCAGATTGAGGGGTAACACTAAAATTGCCTTCCGCTAACCCCTGAGAAACCCGATTAATATCTTCAATAACGGTTTTAAAATAAATCACTTGAGCCTCAAAAGCTTTTCCCAGATCACCGATTTCATCTTTTCGCTGATAGAGTTTGTCTAACTCAGATCGCTGAATCCCGCTCAACGCAAAGTCACCGGCCAGCAGCAACTGGGAACCTTTAACGATCAAACTCAGTGCTTGACTAATCGAACGGGATAAGAAAACGCTAATACTCAATCCCATGATAGCGGCTATGAAAATGACGATCATCATGATATAAGTCATTTCTTTGACAATTAAAATAATGTCACGGGTTGCCGCTATGGCATGGTGTTTTTTTTCAGCGGCTAAGGGGTTTAGAATCTTTTCTAATTGTTCTAAATCCTCATGCGCCAAGCGATAAGCGGTAGCCAATGCTTCTTTTTTGATGCGCGGATCGTACTGACTGAATATGTCTTCCGCCCCCTTTTTGAGTTGAGTATAGAGAGAGAATATTGTCTGGAATCTGACAATCTCTTTTGAGTTTTTGTCTACCAAATTTAATTGATTAATCAACTTCTCAAACGCTGCCAGATGCGAAATAAACGCTTGTTTGCCTTCGATTCTGCCGGCCACATATTCAGTGATCTGTTCTATCAAGTCTCCCGTTTTAGTCAATAAGGCGATATAAACCTGAATAGTCGGTAACTGATCGACCGCTACTTCTGGGTTATCAGAGGGCATACGATTATTTTGAAGCTCAGCAGCTGTGGCTTTTTCCAATAGAGCTTTAAGCGGGATACCATACTGATGTCGTATGTTATCGCCCTGTTGGTTAGCCCATTGCTCTACTTTTGGATCGTAGCGCCCGAAAATTTCTTTGTCAGCCGTAGTCACGTAATCCAAAAAGAGGCTTTCGATTTTTTGCATCATTTTAACCTCTTCAGGTTTCGTTTCAATTCGGGCCAGTTCTTCAAATAGGGCCAAAAACGTCTTGATATTCGCCTCAAAACGGATTTTTTCTTTCGCTTTACCCGTAAAGTATTTAAGGATATTAACCTCAATTTCCGCCATCTTTTCAAGAAGTGACAAGGATAAGATCGCACTAGGGACATCATTTTGACTGACTTCAGTGGCATCTTGGATAATGCGAGCATTCAGTATATAGACAATCAAACCGACTGCAATGAACATCGCCAGCATAAAAGTAAAACTGATGGTTAATTTGCGTCCAATAGTCATTTTGGTTTTTTCTTTATTTGGAAGGGATAGTGCTAGAATATAGGCGTGAAAGTTATAAATCTATACCAAAAAACATTTATTATAATAGCATGAGGTACGCTTAGCAGCTATCAGTACAGCGAATTTGAATACAATATGAACGAAAAAACACTTCTTGATACAATCGCATCTGGTGAAAGTAGCCGCATCCAATTCAAGGCCGATTTTAAAAACCCCAATCAGTTAGCTGCTGAAATGGTGGCATTGGCGAATTCAGGTGGGGGGCGAATTTTGGTAGGCGTGAATGACGACGGCTCAATTACCGGCTTATTGGCACCCGATATTGGACGTTTAAATCAGTTAATCTCTAACGTTGCCTCTCAGTTAGTACATCCACCGATTAACCCCATCACTGAAAATAGTCGCTTTGAACAGGGCCTGGTTATCATCATTGAAGTACCGGCAGGTATCAGTAAACCCTACATGGATAATCAAGGGGCAATTTGGGTAAAAAGTGGTGCCGATAAACGTAAGGTGACTGCTAGAGAGGAAATGCAACGCTTATTTCAGTCTGAAGGGCTTGTCTATGCTGATGAAGTACCGGTGCCTCATAGTTCAATAGCCGATATCGAGCCATCAGTGTTTCGGACTTATTACGAAAACCGTTATGAGGAAAGCCTAGAAGAATCTGGATTACCGTTACCCCGTTTGCTAGAAAACTTGCATTTGTTTCGCAATGAACAACTCACACTCACCGGCTTATTGTTATTTGGAAAAGCACCCCAACTCCTCAAACCCGCATTTATGGTTAAAGCGGCCGTCTGGCCAGGCAATGAAATTGATATTGAACACTATATCGATAGTCAAGATATCAGCGGCGCCCTTCCGGCCGTATTTGAACAAACACTGAGTTTTATTAGCCGAAACTTACGTCGCGTACAGCAAGGGCAAAGTGTTAATTCATTAGGCAAACTGGAAATTCCCAAAATCGTCATTGAAGAAATGATCGTTAACGCGCTGCTACACCGTGATTATTTTATTTCAGCACCTATCAAAGTGTTTGTATTTGATAATCGTATTGAGATTATCAGCCCAGGGCATTTACCCAATAATTTAACCCTAGCCAACATTCGACATGGCATTTCATCAATGCGTAATCCGGTATTGGTTTCTCATGCGATTCATTTATTGCCTTACCGAGG
>JAYQWI020000444.1:0-3822 GCA_035871815.2 Candidatus Parabeggiatoa communis | reverse complement strand
ATCACTTGGGATAATATCAATCAGTTTAAAACCAGTGATATTACGCCGGAGATTCAGGCAGAATTTGAACCCAAAGCACGCGAAATCGTTTTAGGTTTAGATACCCATCGGCCTTGGATGATGAAAGATCCCCGTTTTTGTCTGTTACTGCCCTTTTGGCGGCCCTTACTTGAAATTCCCGTTTGTGTTTATGTCCATCGCAGCCCTGTCCAGGTGGCGCAATCTTTAAAAAAACGCGAAGACTTTTCCATGATGTTAGGTGTCGCTTTATGGGAAAAATACACTTTACAGGGCCTAGCCAATATTGCCGATATACCCAGAATTTTGGTTTCTCACGAAGAATTGATGAGCAATCCAATAGCGGCCGTTAAAAAATTATATCAAGACTTACTGGATTGTGAAGTTCAAGGCTTACGCTTACCTTCTGAAAAAGAAATACGGGCCTTTATTGAGCCCAAATATTTTCATGAACACGGCGATACAGGCCTCCAAAATGCTTATATCAATCACCAACAAGCGATTTTATTTGAAGCTTTTGAAAATGCGAGTATTTTCCAATTAGAACCCCTGCCAACGCTGTCTGAAGGGGCCTCCGAGATTTTACAAGCCTATCAAGAACGGCTTGAGGCCGAACAAGAGACTTCAAAATTACAAGAAACCCTTGAAACGCGCGAGCAAGAGATTACTGAACGCGACACTGAAATCGCTAAACAGCGTGAAGAGATTGAGCAACGTGATAACCAAATCGCTAAGCGTGATGGCGAAATCAATCTGCGTGATCAAGAAATTGCCAGTCTCAAACAGGCATTGGAAACGCAAAAAGCACTCAACGCTAAATCTCAAAGTCAAATCGCCAGTTATCGAAACCAAGTGTTAGTTGCTGAAAATCAGGCTATCAGACTGCAACAAGACATTGCAGAACGTCAAAATCAACAAATGGCGTTAGAAACTGATTTAACAGAAACCCAAAACGTGCTGACTGAACAAGAACAAACCCTTTCAGCATTGTTCACCAAAACCCAAGATAAACAGCATCATATCAATAAACTGTTGCAATGGATTAGCGCATTAAATGAAGATATCACGGCTATATTTAATTCGTTGACGTGGCGATCCGGCAATGTCATCACTCAAATCCTCTTGAAACTGATGTTCAGAAAAGCGGGGTTGACGGCACAAGATCACCTGAAAGAGATTCTGACAGAGATTGCCGCATGGCAATCACAGATTGAGACAACCGACGATGAACCGCCAAGACATCATGCTGTCAGTGTTATGCCTTCTGTGACTCAAACTAAACCTGTAGCGGTGACAACGGCACCGGCCAAGGCGCTTCTACAGCAAAACCCAAGGGATTATCCGCGCTGGATTCAAAACTACGATACTTTAACCTCTAAAATGGTTAAGCGTATGCAGCAACGCATCAAAACATGGGATGCTCATCCCCTGATTTCTATTGTGATGCCAACGTACAATACGCCAGAAAAATGGCTACGAGAAGCGATTGAATCTGTCCAAGATCAAATTTATCCGAATTGGGAATTGTGTATTGCTGACGATGCTTCCAGCCAACCGCATGTTCGCCGTATTTTAGAAGAGTATGCCAAAGCGGATAAACGTATCAAAATCATCTTGAGAACTGAAAATGGGCATATTTCAGCCGCTTCTAATACCGCCCTTGATGAGGTGACTGGTGAATTCATCACGTTTTTAGATCATGATGATAAGTTAGCCAAGCACGCGCTATTTTGGGTAGTCAAGGATATTCTAGCTCATCCAGAAGCCATCTTATGGTATTCGGATGAAGACAAAATCAATGAAAAAGGGGAACGTTACGATCCCTATTTTAAATCCGAGTGGAATCCAGATTTATTTTTATCCTATAACCTCATTAACCATCTTGCCGTTTATCGTACTGCTTTAATACAAGAAATTGCCGGATTTCGAGAAGGCTATGAAGGGGCACAGGATTATGATTTAGCCTTGCGTGCGATTGAGCAAATTGAGGCTTCTCAAATAAAAGCACAGGATTATAATTTACCCTTGCGTATGATTGAGCAAATTGAGGCTTCTCAAATTCGTCATATTCCGCGCATACTCTACCATTGGCGAGCAGTGACTGGCAGCACTGCCACACGGCAGGATGAAAAACCGTATGCCTTGACTGCGGCACAGAAAGCCATCAGCGAACATTTGGAACGCTGCGATATTGAGGCCCGTGTCACCGAAGCGCCTAATGTGCCAGGGGCGATACGAGTCCAATATGCTTTACCTGCTGATTTGCCGCTTGTCAGTTTGATTATACCGACTCGCAATGCTGTAGACTTTTTAAGTCGTTGTGTTGAAAGCATTTTAGAGAAAACGGATTATCCAAACTTTGAAATTGTGATCGTCAACAACGAGAGCGACGATCCGGCTACTTTAGCCTACTTGACGCAACTTGAGCAAAATGAAAAGGCGCGTATTATTGATTATCCGCATCCTTTCAACTATGCTGAGATCAACAATATGGCTGTTGAACAGGTTGAAGGTGAATTGATTGGCTTGCTCAATAACGATCTTGAAGTCATTAGCCCAGACTGGTTGAGCGAAATGGTGAGTCATGCCTTGCGCCCAGAAATCGGCGCTGTGGGTGCGAGACTGTGGTATCCTAATGAAATATTACAACACGGTGGTGTCATATTAGGGATTGGCAGTGTTGCCGGCCATTCTCATAAATATCTTCAGCGCCATCAATTTGGTTATTTTAGTCGAGCTTGTTTGATTCAGAATTTTTCCGCTGTCACAGCGGCTTGCTTAGTAATGCGTAAACAATACTTTTTGGCTGTTGGAGGCTTAGATGCAAAACATCTCGGCATCGCCTTTAATGATGTTGATTTCTGTTTAAAGATCAAAGCATTAGGATTACGAATAGTCTGGACACCTTATGCCGAATTATACCACCATGAATCGGTTAGTCGGGGGCATGAGAATACGCCTAAAAAGCAAGCCCGTTTTCAAAAAGAATGTGACTACATGAAAAGTCGTTGGGGCAATCTATTACTGAATGATCCGGCTTATAGCCCCAACTTGACTTTAGAAACGGAAGATTTTGCGTATGCTTGGCCACCTAGAGTGCCGTCAATTATTTAATTGAATTTAAAAAATCCTAATTATAACGGATGAAAAGGGAGGACGAACACGTAGGTGTTCGCCCTTTCAAAATGACAATTTGACATAACAGAGATAAACAGATGATTGAAGTCATTCCGCTCAAATACGGTAGTCTGTTTAAACGCGTTTTCAGTCAGCCCGATATTTTTAATCAGTTTGCGAAAGACATCTTAGGCATTGAACTGAATATCAGTAAAGTGCATACCGAATATGAATACCCCGAACCCGTGGGGAAAGTGCGTAGTCGCTATGATCTGTTTGCCGAAGATACAGAACAGCGGATTATTGTAGAAATTCAACATGTCAAGGAAGAAGACTTTTTTGACCGTTTTCTTTATTACCACATGATCAGCTTAATAGAACAGGCTGGGGGTTTCGACGAATACTGTTTTGACCGCACGGTTTACACCATCGTTGTACTGACCAGCCTTCCGCGTGATGGCAGCATTGATTTCAGTTGCGCGATTAGCGATATGAGCCCAGTGGATGAATGGGGAAACAAAGTCTCAGTTTACCCTCATCGCCTCGTCTTTCTTTCCCCACGCAAAGTCAATGATAAAACCCCAGATGGTGTGCGTAAATGGCTAGAATTTATTGCAGACTCATTGGATGGCAAGATGGAAGAAAGCGGCTATAGCGAAGTGCTATTTCAACAGATGCTCGAAGCCA
>JAYQWI020000443.1:0-1664 GCA_035871815.2 Candidatus Parabeggiatoa communis | reverse complement strand
TGCAATTACAAGTGCTGCTTTTGTAAGAGACATGGTGATTGGTGCTGGAATTGGTGTTGCAACCGGTGGAATGAGTGTCGCTGCTGCTGCTACAGGTACTAATATTGGTTATCTTTTTCGCTGGGGTTTAAGCGTTTTGGGTTTAACAGTCGGTATGGTCAAGGGTCCTGCCTTACTCGATCTTAATCCTCAAAGTTCTGCTTTAATAGCTTTAAATGGTAATAAAAAAGATGAAGGCTATGAAGGACATGAACCTGATGATAATATAAGTACTGTATATGGTAGTAAAGTACCTTATTTTAGTATTTATAGTTGGTTTGGGATACCTGGTCCAACTCATTATCATGTGACAGAAAGTATCGTTTTACCTTGGTGGTCTTTTTATACAGATTTGATTGTACATGAAGACAGTAGCAAATTAGATAACGTGATTTATTACCGTTCAGGTCATGAAATGCATACTGGATTGACAGAAAATGATGATGCATTAGAAAAAGCCATTGAGTATCTTGGTGATTCAACCGATAAAGTGAAACGCAAAACCAGACAAGCTCAAAGGCAAACACGGGAAAAAGTGAATATGGCCGATGCACTTGCTGGACATGTTCTCTACGCACCAGATAATGGAGAGTTTGCAACGATTTCAGCGGGCGAATCTATTGAGCAAGCATTTGAAGTGGATACAAGCATCAATAACTTGCATGTGATGGTTATGGGCCTTGTTACTGAAAACAGCATTAAACCTTATCTCTATTTAGTCTCGCCAAGTGGCAAGGTGATTGATGAAAATACCACATTATCAAACGTAGTCTATGACAATGCCAATCCAAATGGAGTTACTTACCACATTAGCGATGCAGAATCAGGTACTTGGAAAGCCATCATTAAATCAACGAGTAATCAATCCACACAATATGTTTTGCTCGTCACTGGTGAAACCGATTTTTGGGTTGGCATAGAGGAAGGAAGCCAAGTCGAACCAGGCGAACCTTTTAAAATCGTAACCTATGCTCAAAAAGGCGGTAGCCCTATTGCTGACTTAGAAGTTAATGCAATATTGCTCAAAACCTTAGATCAAGGCGAACGAATCGGCAAATATGGTTCTGAATTGCACAATCCTGAACCTGTCGCGGTGGCATTGAGCGATATTGGAAATGGACGCTACGAGCTACTTTATGAAGATACTGTTGCCCCTGGTGCCTATCGTGTCTTTATCACAGCAACTGATCCAGCAACCGAGACTTCAAGAGTCGCATTTACCACCTTTTTCGTGGAATATGACTATGAACTGGCTGTCCAGAGTGAAGATATTAGTTTCTCAAATGATGCCCCAGAACACCATGAAACCATTACCCTTTATGGCAATATCCACAATGAAAGTAGTATTGAAGTGAAAGAGGTAGAAGTGTGGTTTGCTGACGGCAGCCTCAGTAAAGGCGGCACTGTGTTTGCCAAAGAAACCCTAGAGCATATCCCAGCAGGTGGTAGTACACTGATCTCAGCTTCTTGGCTGGCAACGGCGGGAACCCATGATATTGTCGTGATGGTCAGTCCGATGAATACCTTCATTGAGACGAATCAGGATAATAATATGGCCAGCAAAACCATTATTGTGGTCGATAACCCCCCCATTGCTTATGCTGGCATAGATCAAAATGCGCGTG
>JAYQWI020000442.1:0-17356 GCA_035871815.2 Candidatus Parabeggiatoa communis | reverse complement strand
TTTTTCAAAGGAACTTAGGGGATTTTATGTGGCAAACGCTTGTCTATGAAATCTCATTATTTTTGTGAAAATATTTTTATAACTGATAACTTTTCACTGCTAATTGTTCACTGCTAACTCTTCACTGATAATAAATGCTTGTAGTCATTTTAAAAATACATTACTATGTGCAGATTGTAGTGGTGAGTCTGATGAGATTTTAATAGATCAAATTGTGATCACATTGCATTTCTTGAAATGATGATCTTAAAAAAACACTGCTTTTATTTAAGTCTTATTTCAGTATTTTTAAGAATAACCCACCTTAACGGGTGGTTTTAGATTGATATAATGAGGTTTTTAGTATGATGAAAGGTACCGTCAAGTGGTTTAATGAAACCAGAGGATTTGGTTTTATTTCTCCGGCAGATGGCAGTAGAGATGTGTTTGTTCACTTTTCCTGTATTCAAAAAGAAGGATTTAAAACCCTTAATGAAGGACAAACCGTTGAATTTGAATCAACAGATGGGCCAAAGGGCCCCCAAGCGACAAAGTGTTTTCCAGAATGAAACCCGCGGTGAATGTTTTAGAGCAGTGTAAAAGCGTGTTTCAAAAGTTTTATTTATAATTGTTTTTTGAAAACAATGCGTTAGGCTGAATTCTAAGATAGGCTCTTAAAGGAAAATAACGAATAATAAGGCCCGTTACCTGTGAAGGTGCGGGCTTTTTTATTTTCTGATGCCCTTTTTCAAAACGTGATGAGTCAAAAAATGCTTGGCAATCTGCGATAGCGTTTTGCGATTAGAGAGAAAAATACAATTTATGTTTCACTTGGCTCGTTCTATTGTCTCCTTCGTAATCATTTTGATTGCTGCGAATACGCCCTTGATCTGCTTTAAGATCATCTGAGTGTGATTCCAAGATAATGGCAATATGACCCGGTATTTGAGTCAATCCAACGAATAAAGGCATGTTGTTGCCTTGCGCATCATTGTCTAAAGAATTGCTTGAGATGCCTGTCAATCCAAAATAGGGATTAGCGGGTTGCTCTTGTTGATTATCAGCATTCACTCTTAAAATCAAATGTGCATAACGCAAATGTGACCAAACGAGACGTGATTCGTCGTTTGTTATCTCTGAATCAAAAGCACCTTTAATCACCCCATCACCATCACCATTCGTTATAGAAATGCCCTCATTGTCTCCAAACTTTAAGTGGGCCAATTGATCATCACCCGGTAGAGCATGGTAACGTTCCTGATAGATAGAAACCGCTTGTGCAAGACTATTAAAGCTATTTTCAATATTTTTGATTTTGGCATTGGTAATCATCTCTTTTCCTTTAAGTACCATGCCTAACAATAAACCCACTATGACTATCACCATAGACATTTCTACCAATGTAAAGCCCCGTCGTTTTTTCATCGTCTCTTTCCTTTTAGATCAATGATCAATTATCAATGATCAATTTCTACGAAAATTGTTTCGCGAAAAACTTTTGCGTAGATATCCGTTTTCAAAACATTCATAAGCTTGATATTTAGTGATGCCTAAGAACAACCCATTATCGAACAAACTATAGATACTTTTTTTCCCCTGAATGTAATGAGCGTATTTGTTAAACAATTCACAAGGCAAAGTAGATTTTATGCCGTATAAAAGCACGTTTATAATTAAACTCTTCAGTTTGAATACGGCCACTGTGTGGTTGATTATCGTCAAGACGTGATTCAAGTATGATAGCAGCGTGATTGGGAATGTTGGTAAAACCAACAAATAAGTCAGAAAGGGTTATAGGAATCCGGCCTATCGTTTGAGAAGAAACCCCAATGATACCGTTAAATGCTTGAACCGGTAGTTCGGTCGAACCCGGTTCACCTTTAATTAAATCGGCTAAACGTAAATGTGCCCAACAATGGCGACTTTCTTTGCTTTCATCGGGGGTTTGGGAAGCATCATCAAATTGACCATTGATATCGCCATTGCCATTGCCATTCATAACGGCTCCAATGTGTTCTGGGAGAGAGAAGAGTGGAAATTTTTGGGTTGCCCGTTTATCATCCCCTGGCAATGCACCATAACGATCTTGATAGGTATAAATCGCGGCCGATACCCCTTTGTAGTCATTCTCAAGTTGTTTAATTTTGGCGTTGAGAATAATTTCTCGTCCATTGAGTACCGCACCCAAAAGCAGGCCGATAATCACCACCACTATGGCGATTTCTAGCAGTGTAAACCCCGCTTGCCTGTTCATGATATTGGCTTCCGATGGTCATTGTTTGTACTAAATCGGTAAAGCGTTAAATGGATAACCCTGTTTTAAACTGGACTTTTTTTCAATCTCAAATCCGCTGTCAAACCCGTTAACACTTGATGACTTTTGTTTGGAACAGATTTTTTTTCCAATCTCAAATCCTAAAATCAAAAAAACAGATTGCATGAGTCCTTTTTTTGATTGAGAGCGTTTCAGTAGAGCGAAAACGTTGAAAAACGGCGTTTTAATTTAATTATTGAGGTGATTTGAAAAAAAACGCAGAAACTGAAGGGCTAAGTTATATATAGTTTGTCAGATAAATAGCTTGGCCTTAGACATCATCTATATATCAAGAATATCAATGTATTGAGAACTGATGTGATCATTGATGTGAGCATTGATATAGATTTTGCCAAATTTTAATAATCAAGCTCAAAAGCAATCCGTTTAATCACCCAAACTTCAAAACCTTCGCTATGCTTCGTAAATCCGTTGTACTATTTTCTGACTCATGACTCCTGAACGAACGCTTTTTAAATAATAGAAAAAAACAAATTAATCTCACCCGCGTCTTTGATATTACCCGTAATATAATCGGAGTTTGTTTCGTCAGTTTGAACGCTACCATCATTTGGGTTGCTATCGTCCGAACGCGCTTCAAAGATAATGGCAATCTTAACGGGAATCTTAGAAAATCCAATGTACGTTCCCATTTTCTTAGCGGTTTTATCACTCCTAATCTCACTTGTTTGGGAAGAGACACCAGTGATACCATTAAAAGCGTTAATAGGTTGATCAAACGAGGAAGGCTCGCCAGTAACTAATCCGGCAGCACGCAGATGTAACCAAAAGATACGGCTTTCGTCAGTATCTGATTCCGTATCAAACGCTCCCTCAATTCCATTTTTACCATTACCCTTTGAAATCGTTACCCCTGCCTCTGGAATAAATCTTTTGTCTGCCCGTGAATCATCCCCCGGTAAGGCACGATAACGATCTTGATAGCTATAAATAGCACCTGTGATGCCCGTAAAATCATTCTCAATATTTTTAATCTTGGCATTAGTAATAATCTGTTGCCCTTTAAGTACACCACCCAAAAGCAACCCAATAATCACCATAACAATGGCGATTTCCACCAATGTAAATCCTGCTTGCTTTTTCATTTGATTATCCTCCGTAATAAGCCCACCCAAATTCCTTCAGTTATCAGTTATTAACTATCATTACTTTACAGATTTTTATTTATATTTATATATTTGATATCAATCTCGCCATAATAGACAACAAAAACACTTGTTTACCTGACTCAATATCATTAATTAGCTTGATGTATTTTACCTTTAGCCGATTTATTTTCCAAGGCCAGTAATTTATCATTAAGAAATTTAATTTCGTTAGGATCGGTGAGTTGACCACTTTTGAGCATGCCACCAATCACCAAACGCGCTCGTTCCAATTCTCCCATCTCTTCCAAAATAAAAATTTGCATTTCTTGCGCCCAACGTGGCATCGAAGAATTGGCATGGGCCGCAATCGCTTGTGCATATTTTAGCGCCAAGGGTAAATCTTTTAATTGATGTTTAGCTAATACTGTGGCATGTGCTAACCACGGCCACCGACGTTGTGGATCAATAAAAAATTGTTGATAAACAAATTCTAGCATTTTTCGTTGTTTATCGGGATCCTTGACAGTCGAATAAAGATGACTGGCCGCCAACAACGGATATTGACTTTTCGGATCAAGCTGTAAAATCTGTTCTAACCATTGTTCCAAGGCCGTGTAATTCAATTTTTGATAAGGAATAAATTGCCCCGCTTGGTTATCATAAGCTTGTAGCCAGAGCATCAATATTTTGGCACTCACAACCCGATCACCCAAACTGACAAGACGGAGTAATGCTTGTTTAGGGGGCGGTGTCAATGCCTGTATCTCAGTATGTGGCTTTGGTAATTGATAATGCATGATGATTTGCAAGCCTAAAGCCAATATTAATAGGCCTATTACCCTTTTGGGCACATCGCGATAAGAACGTTGTTGCTCAATCATAAATTTTTTCGATATAAATCAAATAAACTCATAGCTATTAACAACATCACATAAATAATCGTTTGAACAACAATCTCTAATAAATTATCCAAATAACCAGTGTGGTAAACTAACCATTCTGATTGGCTAAAACGTTCTAAATTAGGTAACAACATAGCCAATAACTTAATTAAAATATTAATGATCTGATCGATCCATGATTGAGAAGCAGAAAGTGGCCCTTGTGCCATCAATTGCATCGTACTGATACTGCGTGCCAAGATATAAAATCCCAATACCACACTGAAGGCTTGAACGGTTTGAGGAAATGTCAATACACACAATAGACTCAGGGCCGTGATGATGAGCAATTCACAAAATAAGGATAAAGTCCATAATCCCACCTGTTGGTAAGGAACTTCGCCTAGCAAAGCGGCACCAAACAAAATGGCTGTAATGCAAGCCACTATTGCAAATCCACTGAATTTACCCAGAAAATAGTGGCTACGCTGCATGGGTAAAGATAACCATAAATAAATTGAGTGATCATGAAATTCATGTACCATGCTCGCAATAACAAACAAGCTTACCACGTACACAGCGCTTAAACGTAAAAATGCGGCTAACAAACTGCTTTGATAGGCCACAGTTTCAATAAGGGTAACCTGTTCCAAAAATAGGGTGAGCCCAAAACCAATAAGCAGCAATACGAGAATGACAGCAAAGAAACGGGTACGCAAAGCCTCTGTTACCACTAAAGCGGCAAGGGTAAAAATTTGTCTCATCAGTTATCACATCAATTATTAATTATTAATTATTAATTATCACATCAACTATCAATAATTAGACTGAATCTAACTTGAGTTTGTTTGATAATCAGATAGTTTTATATATTACTAAATATCAAGAAGATCACTGTTTTGAAAACGGATAATTAGACAGAATCTAACGTTTGTTTGATAATCGGTTAGTTTTAGATATTACTCAGGTGCGATTAAAAGTGCGGGGGAGATCATCCAAAATAAATTTGGAACGAAGACACTGGGTTTTTTAGGAGTCCAAAATTTATTTTGGATAACTTTTTATGAGTTGATTTTACCCCCACACTTTTAATCGCACCCATATCACTCATTCGTTGAAAATCACATTTAACCTATATCACGCGGGGGCTAAGCTTTCAAAGCTTTCGTTTTAAGATTAACTGAACAATGTGTTTTTAGTGCCGGATCATTTATTGAAATAAATCTAATAAAGTAGAACTCAATATCAAGAATAATTGACTGTTTTGAAAACTGATGTGTTCATTGATAATTGCTCATTGAGATATCACTTCCTTTATTCCACATCAACTAATTATCAATTATCAACTATCATAATTAGACGGAATCTAACTCTAGTTTGTTTGATAATCTGATAATTGAACATTGATTATTGAAAGAAATATGTTTCATCACGCAACGTACTTTATTCCACCTCAACATGAACATCGTTTACTGGGTTTAGTATTAATCACTTGGCTTCTGGTATTAAGCTGGGATTTTTCAACTTTACCCTTTGGCTTTTTATTATTGCGTCTTGTGTTGCTCATTCATTTTGCTCTATTTGTCTTGTGGCAACCTTTTTGGAATCGGCTAGATACACACCGTTTCAGGAATATCGTATTACTTGGCCTCATCATTTCCATTTTAATTGTTTTTCCCAATAGCGAATTGATGACGCTCTGGCAAATCATCTTGCTTGCTTTAATGGGCGGACGCGATTTAGTTAAACCCATTGATAAAATGGTCAATATGGCAGCCATTGTCTTTTTGAGTTTGGCGCTATTGACTGTCAATCTACCTCAATTGTTTGTGATCGATGAATTGGCACTGCTCTATCAATTTGCACCTGAGAGTCTGTTACTACTCAAATATGGGCTATTATTGGTACCGATCACCTTTTTATTGATTTCCACCGATGAATACCGTGAATATCGATATTATATTGATTTTTTTCATGGATTAACGGTTTCAATGCTGATTATTATCATGGCCTTAGGCAGTTTAGTCATCCACTTGTCGGCTAACGTCATCATACCACTGGCCCTCTTTCAAATGTCTTTAGCCATAGCCCTCTTTATCTTGACAATCAGTTGGTTATGGATCGTCTTTGCCGGAGAACAAGGGGTTGATCCCTTGTGGACACGGCATTTGCACCTTATGGGTAGCGCCTTTGAACAATGGTTAGAACATCTTGCCCAGCCAAGTAATTATAAAAATTTAATGCCACAAGAATTTTTACGCGCCGGGTTTGAACAACTGATGACTTTACCTTGGATATCAGGTATTGGCTGGCATTCACTCTATAGTGAAGAACTATTAGGGCATGAAGACAAACATCAAGTCGTCATCATGGTACAATCCATTGAAGTCACAGTTTATTCGCATTATCGTATCAACAGCAGCCATTATTTTCAGATCAGAATATTAATACAACTGCTAGAACATTTTCATCAAGCCAAACGTCGTGAAGCCGCTTTCGCTCAGCAAGCGCATTTACAAGCCATTCACGAAACGGGTGCCAAATTGACCCATGACATTAAAAACTTGTTACAATCTTTACATGCGATTACCTCGGCAATAGAAATCTACCCCCCCACAAAATTTGACACAACTCAAAAATTGTTGCAAGGGCAATTACCCCATCTAACCCAGCGTTTAAAACGCACTTTAGATAAATTACAAAAACCGGCTGAATTTTCCTACTCAAATGTGCCCGTCAGTCTCTGGTGGAGCAATCTGAAGGCCCGTTATCGCAAAAGTCACATTGATTTTTACGATCAAATGGATACCGACAATGTTCTCATCCCAGAAGACTTATTTGATAACGTCGCAGAAAACCTTTTACAAAACACACTACAAAAACGTAAGCGTGAACCTGAACTACAAATTGAAATCTCATTGTATATCAATCAACGTAATTTAAAACTCACAGTATGCGATGATGGTAGCCCAATACCCGATGACATTTTTAACAACCTTTTCAGCCAACCTGTTTCTTCTCGTGACGGATTTGGCATTGGCCTTTATCATGTTGTCAAACATCTCGCCCAGACGGGTTATCGCTTGAACGTGATTTCAAATGTTGACGGTCAAGTGTGTTTTGAATTGTCGAGTAGCGAATAAAAAAATAAAATCCCAAATCTCCCCTTTTTCAAAGAAGGTTTGTAGTAGGCGATTTATCGCCTTATTTATACTTACAAGGTTTGTAGTAAGCGATTTATCGTCTTTCCCGCAAAAATAGGCCATAAATCGCCTACGCCTCGGCTGATTTTTGTGGTTAATGGCATTGGAAGTCCACTGATCCGTATAATTTCTGAACAAATGGACTATTATCATCTACCACAAAGTCTCTGCTCATGAGTCTATGGTAGATTAGGTAACTCCAAAAAATTAAAATACCCACACCTTTAATCAATCTTCTTTCATTCTCTGCGGCTCTGCGGCTCTGCGTGAGCAGACAGTTTGTGACATAAGATTTGTAGGCATAGAGTAGTGTGGTTGTTTTGGGTATTTTATTTTTTTGGAATGGCCTTATTGTGATTTTAAATCAGTTTGTTGTGGTTATTAATTGAATTCACAATTCACAATTCACAATTCACTTGACTTAGCCAAAATTTGTTAGAAGCTGAAAAAAGAAAAACCTCCGACGTTTTAAAAACCTCGGAGGTTTATCGTTTCCACAGGAATTGAGCGTTATCAAACTAACTAACCAATCCTCAAAATCGTTTACAGCACTAGCCTACTACCAAGAACGACTCCAAGGATTACCACCACCCCAATAAGGATATCCACCGTAATAAGGATATCCAGCATAGGGATACCCCCCCCAATAAGGGTAATTGCCGTAGTAGGGATAATAATTGTTGTAGTAGGGATAACCGCCCCAACCACCATTATCCATCCAATTCCAAGGCATCATTCTACCCCACCATGCTTCCGCATTTTGTGTCGGTATCAGCATAGCACTTCCAACAATTAAAGTTACAGCAACTAGAGTTGAGAGCTTTTTCATCATTAATTTCCTCACAAATTAGTATTGTTGTTACAGTAAAAAGCGTTGGGGATTAGTATTTATTCCCACATCTGTAGCATCCTCGCGCAAAAACGTCATTATCGATAAAATTAAAATCACGTTTTCTGAAATCCTTGTTGAGGATGTGTTTAAAGCACAATATATATTACGGAATAATGATAAAAATAGTCAAGTGGACTTTTTACAAATTGAATGATAATTTACTCTCTCCTTTTTTTTCATAAGGTTAGATCGTATTTTATTCAGCAAACTCATCATTTCTAAATTAATTTAATTAAAGCATCATAATTAATAATCAATAATTAATAACTAATAATTATCAATTAATATTATCCTATGCAATTTAATCCCGAACAAACTTCTTTTGGACGGCATGAAACTTTTCCCTTACGTTTCGGTTGGCTAACTAAAGGTTTTCAAGCTGTCGAAAAAAATGCTTATATCTTTAATGACGAAAATGCCACTGTAGAATTAGGGGTTGGCAAAAATATGGTGAATGCTATTCATTATTGGTTGCAAGCCGCTCGTCTGATTACGCTAAAAGAAAAAACTTGGCAACCGACAGCATTAGGTGCTGCCCTATTTTCTCAAAACGGGTGGGATCCTTATTTAGAAGACGAAGCGACGATTTGGTTAATTCATTGGTTGTTAGCATCAAATCCCCAAATCGCAACGGCAATATTTTGGTTTTTTAATTGTTTTCATAAACCTGAATTTACCGAGGCTGAAGTGTTAGTGGCCTTAAAATCATTCGTCAAAACCCAAGTGAAACAATCCAAAGCGGATAACACATTAAAAATAGATGTGAATATGATTTTACGAATGTACACCCCTAAAGCGCATAACAAAGACGTGCCCTCAGAAGATGCGCTTGATTCCCCGTTATCTATGTTAGGCTTAATTCAATCTGTTTTTCAAAAAGTCTATCACTGTAAACCAGATGAACGATTAGGTTTACCGTGTGGTATTTTAGGTTTTGCGATTACTGAATTGTTTAAACACAATCCTCGACAATCAGGTTTACCGATACAAACCTTATTACATAGCGATGGCTATCAGGCCGCACTTGGGGCCGTATTTCGCCTCACAGAAACCGATTTATTAGGACATTGTGAACAATTAGTCGACTATTATCCTGAATATTACGCATTACGCGAAAGCGTGGGCATTCATCAACTTTATCGAATTAAGGAATTAGAAGAAATAGAAGCCCTGTATTTTTTGGAACAACATTATCAATCATAACGAATTTCGGCGTGCTTCAATTTAGGTTAACACTTTTTTGGACGTGATTAGGGTTCGCTAGACGCTTCCAACCCCTTCAGGGTGACGGGAAAATAGAAATGCGCCCCACTTTTAGAGAAAACAAACCGTATTTGGAATAACCCTTCATCGCTATTCATGCCGCTTAAGGTTTCTATAAAAACCCCGAACACCTATGAATTAGTAATAATTGTATCCCCATTAATGAACAGATTGTGAGTATAATAAACTTTTTTTCTCTTTCACAGATAGTCTATGGAAAACCCTATTGACGAATTACACACTCTTGGTGATTTTATACGTTGGGGCATGAGCCAATTTAATAAAGCACAATTGTTTTTTGGACATGGCACTGATAATGCGCTAGACGAAGCCATTGTATTGGTTTCTCATGCCTTGCATTTACCACCACAAGTGCCCGATATTTTGTGGCAGACGCGATTAACTTATGCTGAAAAGCAAAAAGTGTTTGAATTATTTAATCAACGAGTGCAACAACGCATTCCTGCCCCCTACCTGACTTATGAGGCTTGGTTTGCTAATATACGTTTTTATGTTGATCAGCGCGTTTTAATCCCCCGTTCCCCTATGGCTGAGTGGATAGAACGACGGTTTGAGCCTTGGATTGAGCCTCGTCGCGTTAAGCGTATGCTGGATTTATGTACTGGCAGCGGTTGCATTGCCATCGCCAGTGCAATGTTAGCCTTTCCCTACGCAGAAATTGACGCAGTGGATGTTTCTAATGAAGCCCTTGAAGTGGCTCAAAAAAATATTAAGAATTATGGACTAGAACAGCGCGTACATACCGTCTATTCTGACTTATTTGAAAGCTTATCGGGGCTACATTACGACTTAATTGTGTGCAATCCGCCTTATGCTGATGCCAAAGAAATTGGAGCAATGCCCGATGAATATCATTTTGAGCCAAGAATCGGGCTAGAAGCGGGAAAAGACGGCTTATTTTTTATAAAACACATTCTCCAGCAAGCTGCCCAATATTTGACACACGATGGTGTACTCATTGTTGAAGTAGGGCTCAGTCAAGACAATCTTGTCGAATGTTATCCAAACGTACCCTTTACTTGGTTAGAATTTCAGCATGGTGGCGAAGGTGTTTTTTTACTCACAGCCGAACAACTTCGCCACTATTTTTCAAATAGTGAATTGGTAAATGGTGAAGATTAGCCACTCTTTTTTAAAGGAATTTGGGGAATAGGGTATTTAGGGTAAGGTAGTGAAAAGCTGTAGAGACGCATTGCATGCGTCTCTAAATTATTGCATGCGTCTCTAATTATTGCATGCGTTTCTCTGAAACAAAACCACCTCGCAAACACTGTAGAGACGCATTGCATGCGTCTCTTAGAAACAAAACAACCTCGCAAAGGCTGTAGAGACGCGAGGCATTGAGACGCGAGGCATCGCGTCTCTACGGATTGCCCCTACAATTTAGGGATTAGGAGGATTTTCTTCTTCGCTTGATTCATGAGTAAGCATCGCTACTGTTGGCGGATCTTCTTGATATGAAGCTTGGCGCGTTAACATACTCAATAAAGAAGCAATTCGTTTCGGCATCTCACGGCGATCCACTATCATGTCAATTGCGCCATGTTCAAGCAAAAACTCGCTGCGTTGAAAGCCTTCAGGTAACGTTTCGCGCACCGTTTGTTCAATCACACGCGGCCCCGCAAAACCAATTAAAGCATTCGGTTCAGCAATATTGATATCCCCCAACATGGCAAGACTGGCAGAAACCCCACCCATTGTCGGATCGGTTAAAACGGATATAAAGGGGAGGCCATATTGATTGAGGCGATTCAATATCGCACTGGTTTTGCCCATTTGCATCAGCGAAAACAGCGCTTCTTGCATACGAGCGCCCCCACTGGCCGAAAAACAAACTAAGGGTATGCCCTCTTCAATGGCGGCTTTAGCCCCTAGCACAAACCGTTCACCTACCACGCTACCCATTGAACCGCCCATAAATTGAAATTCAAAGGCACAAGCTACCAAGGGTAATCCTTTAACTTGGCCTTTAATAACCAATAACGCCTCTTTTTCAGATGTCGCCTTTTGCGCTTGCGCGATACGATCTTTATATTTTTTACTGTCACGAAATTTAAGGGGATCAGCGGGCGATAATCCCGTGCCCAATTCCTCGCGGGGTTCAGGATCTAAAAAAGTTTCCAAACGCTGACGTGCACTAATGCGTAAATGATGACTACATTTTGGACAAACATTTAGATGACGTTCTAATTCTGGACTGTATAATACCGCTTGGCAAATGGGGCATTTACTCCAAACACCTTCAGGAACAGTATGTTTGCTTTTGTTGCCATCAGTACGGATACGGGAAGGTAATAATTTTTCAAACCAACTCAAAGTACTCATTCTTATTAATTATCAATTATCAATTATTAATTATTAATTATTAATTATCAATTCCACATTTCACGCGCTAAAGTTTCGCGAAGCGAAACAAAGCGCGTGAACCTTCGGTGTGCTACGCTAAATATAATTTTTGCGCGCAAACACTTTTGCGTGGAACCTTCGGTGTGCTACGCTAAATCAATCATCATTCATGTAGGGTGGGCTTCGATTGTTGCCCAGCATTATGTCGTTATGTCAAGGGTACGTTTATTGATTTGGAAGTCCCAAAAAAAGCATTAGGGCTTTTATTTTTGTATTATAATACCCTTCAGACTAGAAAAAACAATCATGCCTACTTTAAATAAGCGTTTTTTAATTATACTACCTAAAAAAGGCAATTAACAGCGTGATAATTTAAAATAACCTATTGAATTTATTTCATAATAATCAATTATTCTGTTTTATTTTTAGTCATCAAATGCTGATATTAAAACAAAACTAACTATTTGATTAATAAAATTAAAATAAAACTAACTCATTGCCATTTTTAGGTACGACCACTTTATCGTTTTGTTCTTTGTGATTTACGATTCATACCGAAATAACGTTGCTGAATTCGATGAAATAAACGAAATCGTTATCCCGGCTTATTCGTTTATTTCCTGTTGATTTCCTAATTAGCGAATCTTCACGAAGTTGTACTCTATTATCTACTGCATTTTCAAAACACTATGTCCGATAATTTACAAACCGCTGAAAAAAGCGTTGAAGAACCCCGAGAACGTTTTATCCCCATTGGCAGACAAGAAATTGTGGCCGATTTGATCGCCGATCCCCATTGGACAGCAGATCAGCAAAAACAATTTGAGGAATTTTGCAAAATCTTTACGGCCCTTTATCACTACAAATTTTATGCTCACTTGGAAGAGTTGAAACATTGCTATGCCCCCTTTAATCCTGACACTGATATGGTGACTCAACAGGATTATACTGAGGAGGATAAACAAAAACGCCGTCAAACTTTGGTTGATGAAATCTCTCAGTTGCTCAACAATGCCAACTACGAGGAACTGACGATTGAAGCCATCAATGATGCCATGAATGCAGAGTCATACTATGGTGTGCGTGTCTCCGTAGACTTGGATGATTTTGAAAAGCTGATTGTCTACTATCGCGGCTCTGGCATCAAGGTTGACTATAAACGCAGTTGGACAAGCCTATTTTTGGTTAAAAAACCCATTGAAATACCGATTTACAAACGCCTGTTTTTATTGCTGAAGTTAAAAACAGAACAGCAGCGCGTTGATGAATTGGTAAGCCTTAACGGGACTGACTTTGAAAAAAAGGCCCGGAAGCAAGTACGCAACTCCCGTAAAAATCTGCCAGAGGATATCATTGAAGAGCAGGTTTTTTTAAAGTTGTTTAAAAATATACCCCGTACTGATTTGGAAATGCTCTTTCCCAACCAGAATGTGCGACTTAAACTGTTTGATAAGATCAAACTGGCACTATCGGGCGGCGGCGGCACGATTTTTGGCCTATTCAGTATTATTGGTAAAATTGGTGCGGCCGTGATTAATCCATTTGCCCTGATCGGCGCTTTGATCGGATTAATCGGGATTATCGTGCGTCAAATTTTGGCGATTTTCACACACCGTAACAAATACATGATGGTATTATCACGCAACCTCTACTTTCTTAATCTGGACAACAACTTTGGCGTGACAAGCTACCTGATTGATATGGCGGAAGAAGAAGAAGGCAAGGAAGCGATTTTAGCCTACTACTTTCTGTTAACTCAATCCGATAAGCAGTACACTCAAGATGAACTGGATCGCAGAATTGAAAAGTACCTCAAAGATCGATATGAGGTAGACGTTGATTTTGAAGTCGATGATGGATTGCGTAAATTGCGTAACGAAGGCATTTTAAATGATCAAGATGGGAAATTAAAAGTTCTTGATTTACACCAAGCCAGTGCCTGCTTAGATAAGCAATGGGATAATTTTTTCAATCCAGATGACAAACAATAAGCTAGAAGAATCCACGCTAGGCAATCGGGAATCAACCGATATCCTAGCAGGGTTACCAGAACGCGGCCCAGATACACTCGCAATACTCATGAAACGCGGCCCCGATACCTTAGCGGAACTACCGACACGGAAGATTTACGCACTATCGGGGCTACCAGAGCGGAAAAGCGATAATTTATCGAAACTACCCTCAAGGAAAGACGACAGATTAGCGAGATTGCCAAAACGAGACGACACCTTGGCAAAATTACCGAATCGGGAAAACGACGGCTTATCCCACTTGCCAAGAAGAAAAATTTACGCCTTATCGGGCTTACCCGAACGGAACAGCGATAATTTATCTCGCTTATCCCCCCGCGAAGATATCCTAGCCCAGTTACCCACCCGCGAAAGCGACAACTTATCCAAACTGCCGTATCGAGGAAACGACGTATTAGCCAGCCTACCGACTAACACCAGACGACCCCAAAAAAAACGCCCTCAACGCTTTAGCTTTAGCTGGTAGATTTTTGGACTCCTTCACACACTTTCGTTTGTGATTGGAGTACAAACTTCTGATCGAAGCTTTGCTCGAACAATTTTAGTTTGTTAGGAGTACAAACTTTAGTTTGTAGGCCCGCCCATGCTATCCGACTCCGAGCGGTTTGATGTGGGATAAGTTATTGATTTTAATGATATAGTATAAAATGCTAATCGGGTCACAATGACATAAAAAGAAGGTGGCTTGTGCAAACTAAAGTTGGAACGTAGGCCTAAGATTGGACTTTATAAACGGGTGATAAATCGCCTACTACAAACGAAAAACTTCATTCACTATGACACGATTTATTTTTATTACAGGCGGTGTCGTCTCTTCACTGGGCAAAGGCATTGCCTCCGCCTCTTTAGCTGCTCTCCTTGAAACACGTCAACTCAAAGTCACATTATTGAAATTAGACCCTTATATCAATGTTGATCCCGGTACGATGAGTCCTTTTCAACATGGGGAAGTGTTTGTGACCGATGATGGTGCCGAAACCGATCTTGATTTAGGGCATTATGAACGCTTTGTGCGGACGACTATGGGGCAACATAATAATTTTACCACTGGGCGCATCTATGAAAACGTCATTTACAAGGAGCGGCGCGGTGATTACTTAGGGGCTACTGTACAAGTCATTCCCCATATTACTGATGAGATCAAACGGTGTATTATTGAAGGGGCTGGTGATGCTGATGTTGCGATGGTGGAAATTGGCGGTACTGTGGGAGATATTGAATCGCTACCCTTTTTAGAAGCCATCCGTCAACTGGGTGGCGAATTAGGGCATGAACGCGCACTTTTTATTCATTTAACCTTGGTGCCTCATGTTGTTGGTGAACTCAAAACGAAGCCGACTCAACATTCGGTTAAAGAATTGCGTTCTATCGGTATACAACCTGATATTTTACTGTGTCGTTCTAGCCGTTCATTGTATGAAGGAGAAAGGAAAAAAATTGCCTTATTTACTAATGTTGATGAATCTGCTGTGATTTCAGTGGTAGATGTTGATTCAATTTATCGCGTGCCCTTGTTCCTGCATGAAGAAGGGCTGGATAACATTTTATGTGATAAACTCAAATTGGATACAAAGCCAGCCGACTTATTGGAATGGGAATCGGTTTTAGCTGCGATGGATAATCCCGAAACCAGTGTGACTGTAGCAATGGTAGGCAAATACATCGATTTAACCGATGCTTACAAATCACTGAATGAAGCTTTGATTCATGCTGGCATCCATACTTGCACTAAAGTAAAGATTATCTATATTGATTCTGAAGAATTTGAATCGCAAAGCAATGATTTGGAAAACGTAGATGCGATTTTAGTACCCGGTGGTTTTGGTGAACGGGGTATTGAAGGCAAAATCTTTGCTGCACGGTATGCACGGGAAAATAAGATTCCTTATTTAGGGATATGTTTAGGGATGCATGTGGCTGTTATCGATTTTGCCAGAGAAATCGGTTTAGAAGGGGCACACAGTACTGAATTTGATCCCAATACCCCTCATCCCGTGATTGCCTTGATTACGGAATGGATGACAGACGAGGGTGAGATTGAGCAACGCGACGAAAACGCGAATAAAGGCGGTACGATGCGCTTAGGAGGGCAAACTTGCCATCTGATGAAGGGTAGCAAAACCTATGAATTATACGGAAAAGAACTGATTCGTGAACGCCATCGCCATCGTTATGAATTTAATAACCATTACCTCGCGATGCTACGCCAAGCTGGATTTGTATTTGCGGGCCTGTCGGCCAATGACAATCTAGTGGAAGTCATAGAAAACAGCCATCATCCTTGGTTTATCGGCTGTCAATTTCATCCAGAATTTACCTCAACCCCTCGCGATGGACATCCGTTATTTTCAGGGTTTATTCTGGCAGCGCGTGATTATGCTAAGACGAAATCCGAACATCCCTAACCCCCCTTTGAAAAAAGCGATTCTATGTGATTCCGTACTGGGCGCATTTCTAAAAAAAGGGTAGGCCGATTAGAGGGGATGAGGGTTTGTGTTCCCAAAACATCGAAAATCGTTGCGTCTGGATTCGCTAATGTAGCTGCAAGGGTGCGTCCCACGCACCCTACACTTGCTGCTAAGTTTTTGGTTTTGTTTTATTAAACATGATTATTGCAGGAGCAAACATAATAGCAAATATTAATCTGAGGTAATAAGATAATTGAGGGTAAGTTTCAAAGAGAAGAAATCCTACCACACAAACAATAAGTGTAATGACTGCAAAAACTCTAGCCAAAAAATACTTTGTTATAGCGTTTCCCGATTGCATGAACCGAAGGTGCGCTACGCTAAGTACAAAAGCGAATCAATTAGTACAACTGATCAGGGGAATGATCGGATTGGAGCGTGGGCCTCAGTACAATCAATAACCTAGTAAATGTTTTTGCACGAAAAAACACTCGCAAAAAAGGTATTTATAGCGTTTCCCGATTTTCTGTCAGCTATAGCTTCGCGATGAAATACTTATTTATTTCAATGAATTAAATATTGATGTCTAAGGATGATGGGGCAACTTGGGTAGCATAACGCACAACTTACTTTTAGCCTTTGCCCTAATCCGCTCAATCCCCTGATCCGCTGTACTAATTTTTGTACTTTATTCAATCGGGAAACGCTATAACGACAAGGATATATAATATAACTACAAGGATTGTTTATAAGAAAGGATAAGTACTGGGTATATATAGCGTTTCCCGATTGCATGAACCGAAGGTGCGCTACGCTAAGTACAAAAGCGAATCAATTAGTACAACTGATCAGGGGAATGATCGGATTGGAGCGTGGGCCTAAGTACAATCAATAACCTAGTAAATGTTTT
>JAYQWI020000441.1:0-1884 GCA_035871815.2 Candidatus Parabeggiatoa communis | reverse complement strand
AAATTTCTACCAAGAAATAGCGGCCCTTTCTGATTTAAACATTAATACAGAAGGGGCCGTCGCCCCGGCCTTTGCCACGCTTTTACGGCATTGTGCCACCCAATGTGATTTACAATTTGTTGAACAATATCCGCTGAATCGTTCAGGCAAAAGGCCGATCAGAACTGATGGCACTTTATTAGATCAGTTTGAACTGCGACATGGCATTTGGGAAGCGAAGGATATTCAGGATAATTTAGCCAAAGCCATTAAACAGAAATTTAAACAAGGCTATCCAAAAGACAACATCTTATTTCAAACCCCAGAACGCCTCGTTTTATGGCAAGATGGGCATGAAGTCTTTAATGAAGAGATCACGCATCATCCCAATTTATTGATTGACGGATTGACGCTCTTTTTCGGCTACAATCCACCGGCTTATGAACAATGGTTTGAGGCCGTGATAGCGTTCAAAGACAAAGTCAAAGAACATGGTGATGCCCTGCTGAAAATTATTGAGCAGGAATTAAAAACAAATCAAGCGTTTATTCAAGCTTTTGAAGGGTTTACCCAACTGTGTCTTGATGCGATTAATCCGAATTTATCCTTGAATGCCGTTAAAGAAATGCTGATTCAACACTTGTTGACAGAGCGCATTTTTAGAAAGGTTTTTGATAATCCCGATTTTGTCACTAAAAATGTGATTGCGCGTGAAATTGAAACAGTGATCACGGCCTTAACCTCGCGTTCATTTAGTCGCCATGAGTTTCTCAAAAAACTGGATCGGTTCTATGGAGCGATTGAAACCACGGCCGCGACGATTGATGATTACGCTCATAAGCAAGATTTTCTCAACACCGTTTATGAGAAATTCTTTCAAGGTTTTGCGATTAAAGTTGCTGATACGCATGGCATTGTTTATACACCGCAGCCGATAGTGAATTTTATGGTGCAATCGGTGGAAGACATTTTACAAAAGGAGTTCAAGAGTTCTTTGAGTCAGCCAGGGGTACATATTCTCGACCCGTTTGTTGGTACCGGGAATTTTTTGGTGCGCGTGATGCGTGAAATCAGTAAATTTAGCTTAAAAAACAAATATTTAAACGAGTTGCCTTGTAATGAAGTCATGTTATTGCCTTATTATATTGGGTCGATGAATATTGAACATGCCTATTATGAAATCACGGGACAATATGAACCCTTTGAAGGCTTATGTTTGGTGGATACCTTTCAGTTAGCTTCGGTTCGACAACAAGATTTTTTTACGACTGAAAATACGGCGCGGGTTAGACAACAAAAACAAGCGCCCATTTTTGTGGTGATTGGCAATCCGCCCTATAACGTCGGCCAAGTTAATGAAAATGATAACAATAAGAACCGCAAATATGAAGTCGTTGATAGATGGGTGCGCGACACTTATGCCAAGGATTCTAAGGCAACGAATAAAAATGCGTTATCGGATCCTTACGTGAAAGCGATTTGTTGGGCAGCACGGCGAATTGGTGATGAGGGCATTATCGCACTTGTCACGAATAATGGTTTTTTGGATAGCATTGCTTTTGATGGGATGCGGAAACAGTTGGCACAGGATTTTTCGTCTGTCTATCTACTTGATTTAGGTGGCAATGTCAGAAAAAATCCCCAATTATCGGGTACAACCCATAATGTTTTTGGCATTCAAGTCGGTGTGAGTATCAATTTATTGGTGAAAAAAGCGGGTGAAACCACTACCAATATTTTCTATGCGCGTTTAGATGAAGAATGTCGTAAAGAACAAAAATACGGTTATTTGGATGAAAAACAACACGTTGCTCAAATCGAATGGGAAACGATTATTCCTGATAAAAAACACACTTGGCTCACAGAAGGCTTGCATTCTGAATTTGATGAGTTTATGCCGTTAGG
>JAYQWI020000440.1:0-3385 GCA_035871815.2 Candidatus Parabeggiatoa communis | reverse complement strand
TTTTGAATAACATAAGATGATATTGCCGTTTGGCAAACAAAATGCGTTATTTTTTTATAATAACAAACAAAACACTTTTTGCATATTGAGAATACTAAGCGATTTGACTAATGAACGGATTGTTTAATGAGTTTTGACTTTCAAAAAAATAAGCTTGGGCGAACACGCCGTTTCGCCCCTGACGTTGTCTTTAAAAAATCAATTAATTGAAGTGCTCATTTTTTTATTGACTTAGAGTGCTAAACTATGATATAGGATGTGTGTGTTTTTCGATTCAAATTTTAGCCTATTACTCACAAAATGAGTCAATTCCTTACCACCTATCAGTTTTCGTTTCGACGCGATGCCTCGCGTCTCTGTTTGTTTTCGTTTCGACGCGATGCTTCGCGTCTCTGTTTGTTTTCGTTTCGACGCGATGCTTCGAGGGGAGCCCTAGCAAGAGACGCGAAGCATCGCGTCTCTACAATGGAAACAATTCCTTATCCTAAGTACTTTTGACAAACTGATAGGTGGTAAGGAGTCAATTCAAGTTCTCTTGTCAAAATAAGTACTTTAGCCTATTTTATTAGGGACTTTAAGGGTTTAAAACTTTTGATTTATCCAGAAACTCAACACCCTATCATTTTTGCTAAGGTCGTTAGGAGAATTAAGCCATGTATCAATTTAATCAGAAAGGGCTTTTGATAAGCCTTTTAGTAACGGGTATCTTATGTTTTATGACACTTCCCGCACAAGCTGATTCGGTGAAATCTTGTATTCAAGTGTCTTCAACGAATCAATTGTCTGATTCGGATATGAAAGTTATACAGCCAAGCGATCCGCTTGAAGTGACCTTTTCGTGGACTCCTGTCGATCCTGATGTCCATTTCGACATCTATATTGCCCTTCAATCTCCATCTGAAATGGGAGATGTTCTACTCAGTTTTCTGGATATCGCGGGTCATTTCCATCAGACAGTAGAATCCTACTTCACTGGCCAAGAAGCTTGGGATGGCAAAATCACAGTTCTGAAATATGAGGAATTGCCTTTTGCTAATGTGAGGCTTGAACAATTAACTGGAATCGGGCTGTACGCTTTCTACGCTGTCGTGGTACCTGAAGGCACAGAGAAGGGAAATGTGCTGAATCCTGCTTATTGGATCAGTGATCTCTGCTCAGATATGTTCTTCATAACCAGGACGAAATAACCAAAATTTCGTATCAATCCTCTCACACAGGAGGAAAATATCATGTTTCATTGGAAAAGCATTACCTTGATAGCTTTGGTGTTAAGTAGCAATAGTTTTGCACTCTCAACGACTGATCTCACTCAAGGTGTCACACCGGCAAAACTGATTGCTGAATTTATTGATACCTCGAAAAGTGGTGTCACGTTTTCCAATATCCAATACCAAGGTGCCAATAGTGCCATCGGCCTTTTTGAAGGCGGCCTAGATGATGGGTTAGGCATAGATGAGGGCATTATGCTCAGTAGTGGGCGTATTTCTAATGCGATTGGCCCTAACAAATGTTATAAAACGACCACCGTTTACAAGCAACCGGGGGATGAGAGTTTAGATGCGCTGGGTGCTTCCACGTATGACGCAGCGGTATTGGAATTTGATTTTATTCCTAAAGGGGACTCGTTGGAATTTAACTATGTTTTTGCCTCTGAAGAATACATAGAATGGACTGGTTCTAAATTCAATGATGTCTTTGGTTTTTTCTTAGATGGTCAAAACATTGCGTTAATTCCTAATACGACGACACCTGTTGCTATTAATTCTGTTCATTCGGTTCCTTGGTCTAAAGCGAACCCAAATTTATACCATGACAATAACTATCCCTTTCCTTGGACGATTAAGGAATATAATGAGGAGGCCTGTCAACCAGGAACAGAGACACCGTTTAAAACGGAATTTGATGGTTTTACAACCGTTTTGACGGCTTCAGCAAGCGTTATACCGGATAAAACTCATCATCTGAAACTGGTTGTTGCCGATAGAGGGGATTATAGTTTAGATTCGGCTGTTTTTATTCAAGGCAAAAGTTTCACTACCTTGAAAAACACCCTGACAAAAAGATGTAAACTGTATGCAGTGCATGATGAGCAGCTTAATGATTCCCAGCTTTTCGTCGTTGATATCGAGACTCAAACGGTGACTGCGGGGCCACAATATCTAGGCTATGATCTTGAAGCATTCGATGCTAAGCCCGTTCACAACGAGCTGTATGCCGCTTCTGGTAAAGATAGCGAATCGGGCACTGGTATGCTCTACAAAGTCGATTTACAAGGGCAGCTTGTCTCATTAGGTCATATCTATTTTGAAAATAACAGCCAGATTGAAGATATAAGCGGTTTATCATTTAACCCTGATACCAGTATATTGTGGGGATGGGCACCGAGGCAAGGATTATTCAGGCTTGATGTTGACAATCTGCCAAATGCCAAAGCGCAGTTGAAATGGCCATCCACGGACAGGGTTGAAGACTTGTCCTGGAATTTAGATAGCACGGCGCTTTATTTAGCTCAGCAACACAACATATTGCGCTATGATGGTACGGATGTTGAACCGTTTTGCGCCTTATCCAATGCTGCAAAAATTGAGGCCCTTGAAACGATAGATGACGGTTCATTGTTATTGGCCATAGATGGTGATGATGTGATTTACGAACTTGATCTAGCCCAAAGCAGTCAAGGGGGCGATTGTGCTATTGAACCTGTCACTAATATGCCGGCCACTTCTTATGAAGATATAGAGGGTATGGCCTGGGTTTGCACAACTGAATAGAGCAGCATAAATCCCAGTTATAGGGGCGAACCGAGGTGTTCGCCCTTTTTTATTGATGGAGGGTTATTAATTAGAAATTAATAATTAGCATTAATTCTTTGAGAATATCAGATTACCGATACTTTAGCGATTTATGATTAGCCCACCGATTACTTTGAATAGGACATTGTCAAATTATTCACAAGACGCAATACAGCCATTCCCTCCCAAAAACACGCCCCATTCTGCTCCTAAAAAGTTAGACAAAGTTGGACATTTTTAGGTAATTCGCTCTCTGTTGATAACTCCTTCGATATACAACTAGAGTCCTGGTTGAGCAGTCCCAACCGTTGGCATCAGTCCCGTTTTGACGGTCTCATGCAACCATGTACTGTACGAATTGAAGACAGTCCCTTTGGGGTCAAATTAGCCTCCAAGCCGAGGCTTGAACACCAATTTACCAATCTTCACTTCTCAATACCAGGTACGAGAAAACCTTTCTCGTTATGAGTCAACCTGACTCATCAGTCATTATAGGGTGACTTAGTTAGATTTTCAAGTCCTCAAAATTTATGGGACAAATTGTACAAGAAAGTCTAACTTTGTCCCATTTTTTGATAGCCGTTAATTTGCTC
>JAYQWI020000439.1:0-5265 GCA_035871815.2 Candidatus Parabeggiatoa communis | reverse complement strand
GGAAAATGGCATTAATTCGCCAGATGGAGACTGTCGCGAATGGACTGTCAATGGTAATGGTGTTGGTATTGTGCTACTCAAACGCTTGGAAGAAGCCTTAGCCGATGGCGATGAGATTACGCCTTTATTATCGGCTCAACTATGAATAATGATGGCGCGGCTAAAGTGGGTTAGATTATCTTGTCCTAAAGAGGTAATACAGCCTAATCCGGTTATAGCAATATTATTCATAGTGTTTTAATCTCAATAAATAGTGTGCCTTGTGGGCAAGCTTCATACTAATCAATGGAATAATCAGCGAACTCGGCGAAGTCCGTAAAATCAATGTTAGGGATTAACTTGAGCAACAAGCAAAGTCTCAATCTTCAAAGTAGGGTGCGTCTCCCACGCACCGTCAGTCTATTCACTTTTAACTCAAATCACCCCAATAAAAAATCCGGCAGCTAATCCGCTGTACTAAACTTGATAGAATAAAACCAACCAATCTGGGTTCAGAACATTGTTCAAGCTTGATTTAGCTTGTTTTTTTTAACTTCTAGTATTTTATGTTGAATTTTGTCTGACTGTCTTTTAACTGTTTCGCTTTTTTAATCGATTGTGGTAATTTCACCTCAGCAATCATGACTTGACAACCATTACGTTCAATTTTAACTGGCATCCCTGTTTGTAATACATTATCAATGACTTGGAATAATTTGTCTTGTAGTCTTGTTGAATTTAGTAACAGTACAGCGGATTGACGGAGTAAACGGATTAGCTCTTAACAACTCAATCAGGCAAGGAAAAAATCCGATTATTCCGTTAATCCGCTGTACTAAATCAATATCATTCTGAAAGAAGTGTAATCATTTTCAAATATTGTCTGAATCAGAATTAACAGAATTTAAGAATTGACAGAATAAAAGCAATAAACTCAATAAAAAAAACATTCTGAAAATTGCTAAAAGCAATAAACTCAATAAAAAAACATTCTGAAAATTCTTAAATTCTGCAAATTCTGATTCAGACAATTTAAACTTGCAATCTATCATTTTCAGCTTGGTATTTTGGATTAAACAATAATTTTCTTTGTAAACTCTGCGATCCAAAATTAATAAGTAAACCTCTTGGAAAATCGTAAGCGACAACATAGTTTTTAGCTTGTGCGAGATGCACATCTTCGAGGTTCACTACTGCTTTTATTTCTACAACGATTTCATTTTCCACAACAAAGTCTGCTCTGCGCGTACCTACTTCAATGCCTTCGTAGTAAATTTTATGGGTCTGTTCTCGTACAAAAGAAAGTCTGGCTCTTTCCAATTCAATAGCGAGACACTTTTGATAAATGAGTTCTTGAAACCCGGGGCCTAAAGTGTTGTGTACTTTCATAGCACAGCCGATAGTTTTATAGGTCAGTTCGTCTTTTATCATATTATTTAAAAATTCACAGAATTTAAGAATTCTCAAAATTAATTGTCTGAATCAGAATTTGCAGAATGATATAATTTTCAGAATAGGTTTGTTGGTGTTATTGTGTTTATTGCTTTTATTCTGTCAATTCTTAAATTCTGTGAATTTTGATTCAGACGGTTATTTGGGTAATCCGCCCTAAGGCATCATATTCCATTTCCCGCTTTTGCCCTCAGGCATTGGTGACTTCAGTCACTAAATCGCTGGTGTCGTAATTGAAAATTGAAACACCATAATTGCCAAGTAATTCCATCAATGTTCGCTTAGAGACACCCGCCAATTCTGCCGCTTGCCCCAACGATAATTTGCCATTCTCATACAGCGGCTAATATAAAACTCAGTTCTCCCATATCTATATTGACAAACAGGGGTAATTTCAGTTGTAAGTTTTGCTGCATGATAATTTTTCCTTTAATCTTCATAAAAGCGGTGTAGCGAAGCTCTACCACTCTACAGTTAACCCCATTTAATTGTTTTAGATAAGTGAAACGAGTGATTTGCTCTCCGTTTGCTGAGGAAAAAAGCCCTAAAATTTTATGTTTTAGGGCTTTGATTGGTGGTAGGTTTAACTTCGTTTTATCTTATTTATTATAGGGCGGAATCCATTTGCAACTAAAAGTCTTATCAAGAAGTGCTTTTAGATTAATCACTTTGATTTTATCCCCATGATAATCTCCTTCATCGCTGGTGATTGATGTAAGTTAAATTAGAAATTAAAAACAACAATTACGCAGTCGCATAGACTTCAACATATTCACTACTGGATAACGGTTTAGGTATAGATTTTTTATCTTGATGCAATCCCTCTAAATGAAATTTAATCGCTTCTTGAATTAATTTTAAGACTTCTGTTTTTGTCTCAGCAACTGCGACACAGCCTGGCAAATCTGGTACATACGCACCAAAACTGCTCTCACCTTCTTCTAATATGACGACATAACGCATACTTTTATTCCTCATTTTTATTTCAATCCTGCTTGCTTTAAGATACCGTTTAACGTACCTGGTGGGACATCAAGACTTGGTTTACCGGAAACCGTCACACAACCTGATTTAAGCCCATGTTTAAATTGTCGATGACTGCCTTGAGTTCTTACTAATTGCCAACCATCCTCTTTAAGTAATTTAATCACTTCTTTAACTTTCATTATCAATTAAATCTCAAGTTTTACCAAGTTGACTAAGGTATAATGATGCAATCCAAACGGGCCCTGTGGATATAAAAATTAAAAATTATACCAAACAATGACTTAAGCATTTTTTCTATAGTCATTGCTCATATCCTCACGGTAGATGTGAATTTAAAAAGTGCCCTTTTGGGTACTTTCGATTTTAGCCATGAGTGATTTCTTGGCTATTAATTATTTAATTGTCCCCATTTTGGTTGAAGTTAAATAAAAATTAGAAATTAAAATTTTAATCATTATATGAAACAACGACTTGTTGCCATAAACCCTATTTGCAAGAGTTTCGCGAAGCGTATGGGTAGAGGATTGATTCCCAGCTTTTCAAATGAGGCTGGGTTTCACAGCGCGGCCTTTGAGTTGATAGAGAAACCCGCCCTTTGATTAAACAAAAATTGATGACGTTACACCAGTTCCACTTGCAACTCTTGAACGGATAAAAATTGTTTATCACCCGTTAAAAATTGATCAGCATTTGCCATTATAGCGCAGGCAGCTTGAAGAACATCCGGTGTACGTAGGGAGTAACGAACTCGTAAGTGAGTAGAGTGTTCTACAACCTCTTCGGTTAATTCAATGATTTTGAGGCTAGGCAACTCAAAAAATTGCTCATAGCGCGCCAATAAATCAGAATCGCCTTTTTTGAGTGGCATCACACGACATTCTAATAAAGACAACCTCGAAACGGATAATGTGCCATTATTTTTGAGATGTTGCGTAACTCTGTTTCTAACCGTTTCTCCTTGTTTACTACCTGCTTCAATCAAGTAAATGATAGCGCAGGCATCTAAGAACAAATTCATGGTTGCCCCCATTCATCACGCAAGATTTGAAGTTCCTGATTGATCTCAGCTACATCACGGCTCCCTTTCGGTAAATTCTGAATAAAATTCAAAATATCCGTATTATCTGTGGGCATAGAAAGCGTCTGCGTTTTTTTAAAACTTAAAAAATCAATAAAATCAATTATTTTATAAATATTCGCGATTGGCATAGTTTTGACACGTTGATAAATCGTATCAGCCATAAGATTTGCAGTATTCATTTTTTTATCTCCTTAATCTGAAAAATAAAAAGTGCCATTGACGGTATACAAGCACATAGCCGCCATGAGTGATTTACTCTCAGTTATTTAGTTTTACCTTGGTTGAAATAAAAGTTAAATTAGGCATATTGATGAGTTAATGCCATAAATGATTTTTTGCCCTTAAATTTTTAGAGAACTTATTTTGGCAAATATAGACAATGGATAACACAATAGCAAATTTACCCTTGTTCTTAACAAAAAACTATAAAAAACAATGCACTTAACAAGCTTATGATGGGTAGAGCGAAAGCGCAACGCAGTAATTCGCTGTGCGAGATCAAGCTATCATAATGAATTACAATATTAAGAGTCGTAAGCCTAATAGCGTTAGCATACTTATGACTTGCTTCAACAGATTTGATCTTTTCATGTTAGCAAAGTTTGTTTATAAGTCAACATGTCTTGGCAATTTTTTTGCTTAAGATCATAAAAGACGTTTTGAAAATGCCAATGCTTAACCGCCATTTTTCATTAATAAGCAATTAGTAATGGTAATCAATAATTCCCTATTAATGTCCATTTACACTAAGTCATCGAACATCGAATTACGGTAGATATGGTATAAAAAATCCCATTCTTTTGGCTTGGACATTGAATTGAGAGTGATTTCGACGGGGGTAACACGTTATTCACCCCCGGCTCGCTCATGATTAAATTAAATGGAACTGTGCGGAAACGATTTAAACATTATCAGATTGTGCCCAATTTTCCCTTTCCACAAAAAATTCAGAGAGGCAATCCAAAAGGGCCAGATGTTTATCGTTTGTCACCAAAACGAGATGATATCTTTTGGCTGTTGATGCAATTAACAAGTCTATATCAGGCATTTTTTTGCCCACTTTTCGTAGTTGTGCTTTAGCTTCACCAAAAAATTGCCAAACTTCTCTATCTATTGAAAGAGGAGAAATAACCTCAGTGAATGCTTTGAGTTCTTGTAAATTTTTTTCTTTCTGCTCTGAATATTCGATGCCATATATCAGTTCTCCTAAAGTTGCCTCGCTTATATGAAGAACAGCCTGCATTCTAAACGAAACAGCCTGAATCGTATTTTTTTCCAATTGAGACTGTTTATGTTCTGGTTTCCCTTTGGCATTTAGAATGTAGGCACAGTGATTCGTATCCAAAAGATAGCCTTCTGTTTCTTCTGTCATGTTTAGTCCAAAATAGGGGGTTCTTCCTTATCAACCCTAGAAGAGATCACATTTTGTAGTATATTATTCCATTCTCCAGTACCCTTTTCCATCTGAGAAAAATACCTTTTTCTTTTTTGATAAAGTTCTGTTGTGACTGTTTTCCTATTTGAGGAAATCGCAAATTGATTAAATCCTTGGAAATTTGTCAGACTGATTTGTGCAAATTCTTCTCTCGAAATATAACCATCCTCATAAATCTGAAGGATAGCGCGTTCTTCTAATTTCTTTTTGTATCCAAGCGGTATGTGATCTAAAGAAACTTGTGGAATTTCAAGTGTTAATGTCATAATATTCCCTCTATTTATAGGCCTATTCAAGCCTAGAATGGTGGGCAAGCGTTTGGTTCGATTTT
>JAYQWI020000438.1:0-4778 GCA_035871815.2 Candidatus Parabeggiatoa communis | reverse complement strand
CCGCAAAATAAATTTTGAACGAAAATCAATCCGGCCGCAATTATGTACAGAACAAACCTCTGTGATGTGCTTTGATGTTTTGAAGGCACGAGTTCAGGAGTTCATCAATTTACTCAAAAATCGACATTACTCATAGACAACAGTGTTGAAATCAGGTAATATTCGCTGCCTTTTTAATTAATGTTGTTCAATGAGCTTGATCGTTCATTTTTCATTTTTTTGACAAAGCCCGCCGGGGCAGCCCGGTTGAATATGAGAAACCAACAATGTATTAATATTAATCCACTTTTGGCTGCCAAGCCTGTTACCTTGATACCCCATGAGAATACTGACAATTTGTCGCTATTCCTTGAAAAAGAACTTTATTCTTTACTGATTGCCCTTCAGGGGGTTCGTCAGCATCCGCGTTATCATCCCGAAGTGGATGCCCTCTACCATTCTCTCCAAGTTTTCCAATTGGCGCACAAAGCTTGTGATGATCCAGAATTGTGGGCCGTTGCACTTTTGCACGATATTGGCAAAGCGGTTAATTCCCAAAAACATGCCCAAATAGGTGCCGATGAATTGGAAGGATTGCTTTCCCCCCGCATCGTGTGGCTTATCAGGCATCACTTACATTTACTCAAAGCGCCCCGACGCACCCGCCATTGGCTACGCAATACGCCCCAACTCCGTGAGCTTGAACGATTACGTGCTTGGGATTTAAAAGGGCGTTCGCCTCACGCTACCGTCATCACCCCTCTCAAAGCTATTGATATCCTGATGAAGCACTCAAAAAGTCTTCTGTTTCACAGCGAGACTGCGTATTATTATGAAAATCAGGAACTTGGATAAAGATCATCAGGTGGGTGTCAGTTCTACCGACTCGACATGCCTATCCGTTTTTCAATTTAATCCTTTTTTTAAAAAAGGCTTAGGATAAATTTGTCTGTCAAATGATCTCTGATTCTGCACCAATGCCATTAAATCAAGCTCGTCATTTGGGTGTAACAAAGCTTTACCCACCTGTTAATGGGTTATTTTTCAACTTAATATTCGCATTTATGATACGTTCATAAATCATTGCTATGAGAAAACAACACACTTCACAACTTCGCCAAAACCTTGCTCATCAGGCTGCTCGTTTGATGTACGAAGAAGGGGTAGATCAATACTTTAATGCCAAGCGTCTTGCAGCTAAACGGTTATTTGGGCGCGGTGGCGACAAAAAAATGTGCTATCGCCCTCAAGACTTACCTTCCAATGGTGAGATTAAAGCGGCGCTGCAAGAACTGGTTCAACTTACCGAAGGCGAACTCAGTCAACACCGGCTTTTTGCCATGCGCGTGATTGCGCTTGAAACAATGTTAGCGCTTAAACCTTTTGATCCCAGATTAATCGGCTCTGTGAGTACAGGGCATGTTCGGTGCGGTAGCGACATTGATTTACATCTTTTCGCTGATAACATCGAAGACATTGAAACGCATATTCATCAACTGGGGTGGCGCTTTAAAACCAAACAAGTGACGATTCGTGTCGGAGGTGAATACAAAGATTATACGCATATTTATTACCAGCGCGTTTTTCAGATTGAATTATCAGTTTATTCATGCCGTGAAATCCGCGTTACTCAGCGGAGCAGCACTGATGGTAAACCGATTGAGCGTGTAAAACCGTCGGCGTTGGAGAAAATATTGGCAGAGCAACACGAACGAGAGTGGGAATTATATTTAGCGACGGGCGAAATTACCGAGATCGATAAATTTTAGGTAGGAAATCAATGCTGCTGTCGTGATGCGGCAGTGTGTTGGTGAATATGTGGCGACTTGCATTGCTTGTGGTTTAGAAGATGGCTTGAAATGAATAGCCGAGCGTGTGCTTTTAATGCAAGCCTTGCCGCAAGTGGACATGATTATGCCCTCTTTTTAGAGGGCATCAACCAATAACTGATAATTTTTCGCACGGCCGTAGAGACGCACGGCCGTGCGTCTCTACTTAAAACAAATCCTGCGGATCGACATCTAATGACCAACGTACTTTATTTGTTGAGTTGGGGAGCGTTGGTAACCATTGAGAGAGTAATCGGTGTAAATGCTCTCGTTGCATAGATTGCAATAAGAGTTGTGCGCGATACCATTTTGCTCGTCTTTCCATCGGTGCGGGAACGGGCCCCCATAATTGAACGCTGTCACATAAGAAGGGTTCAGTTTGTGCTTTTGCTTTGTTGAGAAAGTCCATGGCAAATTGCGGTTCTAGCGATTCGGCACGTAACAAGGCTAAGCGGGTATAGGGTGGAAAAGCGGCTTGTTGGCGTTCTTTTAATGCGGCATCTGCAAATGAGGAATAACCGTGACGAATCAGACTGGTGAGTAAAGGGTGATCAGGGTGGTAGGTTTGAATGATGACTTGACCCGGATCATCTGCACGTCCGGCACGTCCGGCAACTTGTACTAATAATTGCGCCATGCGTTCTGGTGCGCGAAAATCAAGGCCATATAAGCCGCTGTCAATGTTGATCAGGCCGACTAAGGTGACTTTAGGAAAATGATGGCCTTTGGCCAACATTTGAGTACCGACTATAATATCAACCTCACCTTGATGGATGCGTTCTAATAGCTCAGCCATAGCGTGTTTACGACTTGTGCTGTCGCTGTCTATGCGTAAAATCCGGGCTTTTTTAAATTCATTTTGTAATTGTTCTTCAATACGTTCTGTGCCTTGCCCTAATAAATAGAGTTTAGGGTGCTGACATTTTGGGCAGTGTGTATCAGGTGGACGGATGTCACCGCAATGGTGACACTGTAATTTCGTCGTTATTTCGTGATAGGTGAGACGGGCATCACAATGTTCACAAAAGGCTATCCAGCCGCATTGATAACAGGTTAAAGTGGGTGCGTAGCCACGACGATTGATAAATAAGAGGATTTGTTGATGTGCGGCTAAACGTTGGCTAATGGCTTTTTTTAAGGGTTGCGATAAGCTGTCGCGGCGGGGTTGTTGGCGCATATCAACAATGTGAAATGTCGGATGTACTGCTGCGCCGGCACGTTCTGGGAGAATGAGATGTTGGTAGCGTTGTTGTTGTGCGTTGTACACTGTCTCTAGTGATGGGGTGGCACTGCCTAGCAGTATCGGCACTTGGGCACGTTGTGCCCGCACAACGGCCATATCACGCGCTGAATAACGGAAATGATCTTGTTGTTTGTAGGAGGCATCATGTTCTTCATCAACAATAAAAATGCCGGGATGGGCTAAGGGTGTCCAGATTGCGGAGCGTGTGCCTATGATAATTGAGGCGAGTCCATCGCGAGCTTGTAACCAAGTTTGTAGGCGTTCAGTGTTATTCAGTTTAGAATGCCAGACGGCAATGGGTACGGCAAAACGTTGTTTAAAACGGCTAACGGTTTGCGGTGTGAGATTGATTTCTGGCACCAAAACGAGGGCTTGTCGGCCTTGTTCTATCACTTTTTGAATGATATGTAAATAAACTTCTGTTTTGCCACTGCCTGTTACGCCATCCAGTAAACAAGGGTAGAATTGTTGAAGTTTGTTGCAAACTTGATTAACGACTCGCTTTTGGGCCGCGTTAAGCGGCAATGGGGAAGTCTTATGACTATTGTCTTCGGCGCTTGCTGTATTAATGGCTTGAGAAACGATCAGGCCTTTCTTTTCCAAGCTACGCAAGGTTGAAGAGGTATTGGACAAGCGGCTGGTTATGGCGGCTTGAGTCAGGCCTTCAGGATGTTGTTGTAATAAGTTTAAGACGGCTTTTTGTTTATGGGCATTTTTAGGCAGCTTATCAACTTGAACGGTACATCCTTCGACTGTCAATTTCCAACCTGATAGGAAGGGTATATTGGCCAGTTGTCCTTTATTCAGGCTGGGCGGTAAGGCCGTTGAAATCACATCGCCAATGGGATGATGGTAGTAGCGACTGGCCCATTGCAATAAATCCAAGTCATTTTCGGGCAATACGGGCGTTGAGTCGAGAATCTCTTTGGCCGCTTTGAGTTTTTCAGGGGGAACATCGGTTTTGTCTACAACGGCCAGTAGTATGCCCACATCAGTACGTGATTTGCCAAATGGCACACGTAAGCGTATTCCAGGGCGCAACTGTTTGAGATCGGTTCCAGGTGGTGGCAGATAATCAAAATGATTATACAGGGGTGTCGGAACAGCGACTTGTAAAATAATGGAGGGAGTTTGAGTTGGGCTGTCTATAGCCATTTTAATTTGAAACCTAAGTTATAAGACACCCAAAACGTCCTAATGATGCTTTGGATTTTAATAATGACAGGGATTGTTTATTCGCTCCGTTTTTTTTAATCGGACAGCTGATCGAAAACCGTTAGCCCAAGATAAATATTGAACTCCAAGTCAAGATAAATCTTGAACTCCAAGCCAAGATAAATCTTGGACTCCAAATCAGCCCAAGATAAATCTGGGATTTCAAACGCTTATTCAGCGCGATTTTTCTCTCACTTCTAGTCTTAATGGATTTAATTCTGGATTATCCGAATCACCCAGTAGGCCTCGTGTAATCCAAGTCATACTGCCTTTATATCGACCTTCATCCCGTGCAGTGAGGGCCAATTTGTAATATCTTTTAACAATATTATTTATTCCCTTTAGGGCTTCGGCGTTGTTTTCCGAGATTTTTAATATCTGCTTATAGGTATAAGCGGCGTTATCATTGTTTGGCGTGGTGTAGTTCTTTTTTTTCATTTGCCCTTTCGCCCTGGCAAGCAAGTGATCAATAATCGTATTGAATAAACGTTGCGTCTCCGAAGTTTCGGGGG
>JAYQWI020000437.1:0-2147 GCA_035871815.2 Candidatus Parabeggiatoa communis | reverse complement strand
AAATAAACCGGTACTGCATGAAGGCGGCGATACCATCCAGTTGGGTAACACCCAGATTGAAGTTTGGCACACGCCAGGGCATACGCCCGGCTCGGTTTGTTATTATCTTGATGGGCATTTGATAACAGGCGATACTTTATTTGTCTATGCCTGTGGGCGCTGTGATTTAGAAGGTGGCGATGCTGAACAAATGTATCACTCACTCAAAAAACTGGGGAGCGAATTACCCCCAGAAACCGTTATACATCCCGGACATCATTATGCCCACAGCCCCTCTTCTACTCTTGGCGAACAGTTAGAGGGTAATCCGTTTATGCAGTTTGATAACATTGCTGAATTTGTTGATTATCGTCTGTATCAACATGATAAACAGCGGCAGACACCCTATTCGTCAGTCAAACACTGATCGGATAGCACGTTAGGGCGAACACGCCCTAAAATTATTTTTCTATAAAAAGATGATAACTGATAACTGATAACTGATAACTGATAACTGAACTGAGGAAAACATGGAGAATTTTTTACAACAAGCATTGCATGGTGAAGTGATGACTGATTTATCACATTTAGGCTTAATTAAAGTCAGTGGGCGTGATGCTGAAACCTTTTTGCAGGGGCAATTGACTAATGATGTGCGCCAAGTCACTGAAAAACAAAGTCAATTGAGTGCCTTGTGTAGTGCTAAAGGCCGTATCATCGTGAATTTTCGCTTGTTCAAACGCGACACCGCTTATTATATAGTGTTACCGCGAGAGAGTTTAGATTTGACGCTTAAACGGTTGCGGATGTATGTACTGCGTACCGATGTCAAACTTGAAGAAGTGAGCGAGAGATTATCGCGCATCGGTATTGCCGGGGGTACACAACACTTAACGGATTGTTTAGGCTTTGCGCCACCCACTGAGATTGATGCCAGTTTCACAAACGATCAAATCACAGTGCTACGCATTCCAGGAGTGCCGCCACGTTATATCGTGTTCAGCGAAACGCAGCAAAATTTATCGGCCTGTCTCGCTGAAAAAGCGGAACAGATTAGCGCGGATGCTTGGCAATTATTAGATATTTTGGCCGGTTTACCGCAAATCGTCCCAGCAACGGCAGAAGCCTTTGTGCCGCAAATGGTGAATTATCAAGCGATAAATGGAGTCAGTTTTAAAAAAGGCTGCTATACCGGACAAGAAATTGTTGCCCGTACACAATACCTGGGTAGCCTAAAACGCCGTATGTATCTTGCGAAAATAGAAACGGATATTTTCTCGCAACCGGGTGATGCGCTGTATGTCAGCAATAATGAGCAAAGTATCGGGAAAATAGTCAATGCCCAAACCCATCCTGATGGTAGCGTGATTGTTTTAGCGGTGATTCAAATCAGCAGTGCTGAATCAGATGATATCCATTGGCAAAGCCAACAAGGTGAATGCTTACAGTTGATGGATTTACCCTATTCGTTAGCGAATAGCGAATAGCGAATAACAGTAATTGGATAGTGATGCAATGTAGGTGATAGAGATTTAAAAGTGAGATACGCTTTTTCGACAAGCTCAAACAACGGATTGGACTGATTAAAAATCAGCGTCAATCATCACAATCAGTCAAATCCGCGTTCTATCAGAAGCTCAGCCCTATTGCATCACTACCTGATAATCATCCTATACCTCTGTGTACCTTCGTGGTCTCTGTGTTGATGTTTTATATCATTTAATTCTCATAGGGTATTACCGTTTTCATTTCACCATTTGATGAGTACCCTTATATTATTTATAACATCAGGACCCAAGTTATGAAACAAGTAGCCTCTTTACGTTTTTGCGTTAACTTCAAAAAAGCTTTTTGTGTCCACGAAATTTTCAAAGGATTTGTGCGTGATTTTCTTAACATCAAACTTGAAATTGACCAAGTCGAAACCGAAAAATCCTTTCCTTATCAAGTAGTAGCCTCTCGTTTTGATTTATTTGCCGAAGATAAAAAAAATCGCATTATCGTGGACATCCAACATGTCCGTTATCCCGATCATTATGATCGATTTTTGCACTATCACTGCGCCGCCTCATTGGAGCAAATCACCAACGCTTATAGTTACCGTCCCGAATTGAAGGTATTTACGATTGTCGTACTGACATCCGGAGATAGACATAAAAAGGATGTAG
>JAYQWI020000436.1:0-6439 GCA_035871815.2 Candidatus Parabeggiatoa communis | reverse complement strand
ATAGAGGGCATCGAAACAAGGATAATCAACCGGTTATTCTGAAAATGCTCAAAGAAGACTACCCCACCCCGGCAGAGCTCACCCGCTATCGGCAAGAGTATGAAATCACTCATAATTTGGACTTAACCGGGGTAATTAAGGCGTATAGTGTTGAAAAATACCAAAATACGCTCGTCATTATTTTGGAAGATTTTGGTGGCGAATCCCTTAAAATCGGGCTAGACGAACAGCGTACTTTTACGCTTGATGAATTACTCACGTTTGCTATCCGTATCACCTCGATTTTGGGACAAATTCATGAACAAAATATTATTCATAAGGATATTAACCCCTCAAATATCATTTTAAATCCCACTTCTGGCGTACTGAAAATCATCGACTTTGGGATTGCCACCCAATTATCAAAACAACATCTGACACTTAAAAACCCAGAAGTGTTAGAAGGCACATTAGCTTATATGTCCCCAGAACAAACTGGGCGTATGAATCGTGCGTTAGACTATCGCACCGATTTTTATTCATTGGGTGCCACTTTTTACGAATTATTCACCGGAAAATGCCCCTTTGAATCGACGGATGCGATGGAATTAGTGCATAGCCTTATGGCCAAACAACCCACGCCACCGCATCAAATCAACCCCGATTTGCCCACTCCCATTTCTAAGATCATTCTGAAATTATTGGAAAAAACGGCCGAAGCACGTTATCAAAGTGCTTGGGGTATCAAAGCCGATTTACAGGCGTGCCAACTTCAGTTGGCCAAAACGGGTCAAATTAATCACTTTACTTTGGCTCAAAAAGACTTTTCAGCTCGTTTTCACATTTCCCAAAAACTGTACGGGCGCGAATCTGAAATAGAAACTTTACTTTCAGCCTTTGAACAGGCCGCTTCTGGCTGCACAGCAATCATGCTGGTGACAGGCTATTCAGGCATTGGTAAATCTGTGCTGATCAAAGAAATTTACCGCTCGCTAACACACGGCTATTTCATAACGGGCAAATTTGACCCCTTCCAGCGCCATAAGCCTTATAGTGCCATCGTCAACGCTTTTAAAGAATTAATCCAATTCTTATTAAGCGAAAATGAAGAACAGCTTTCGATTTGGAAAGAAAAACTCAAAACAGCCTTGGTGCCTAATGGACAAGTGATTATTGATGTCTTGCCCGAACTCGAATCAATTATCGGCAAACAACCCCCAGTGCCACACACGGGCCCAATCCACTCTCAAAATCGCTTTAACCTGCTGTTTCAAAACCTCATGCGCGTGTTTTGTCAACCAAAACATCCCTTAGTAATGTTTCTGGATGATTTGCAATGGATCGATTCAGCAAGCCTTAAATTATTAGAATTAATCACAACAGATAGGGAAAGCACAGCCTTATTTTTTATTGGAGCCTATCGCGATAATGAAGTTGATCCCACTCATCCCTTAATCACAACACTTGATAAGATCCGTAGAGACGCGATGCCTCGCGTCTCAGGGCGCGGCTCCAAGGCCGTGATAGACGCACAGCAGTGCGTCTCTACTATTAACCAAATCACAACCCATAAAGACGCGATGCCTCGCGTCTCAGGGCGCGGCTCCAAGGCCGTGATAGACGCACAGCAGTGCGTCTCTACTATTAACCAAATCACCTTAAAACCTTTGGCTTTTGAACACATTAAGCAATTGATTGCCGAAAGTTTGCAGCAAAACTTAGAAAAAGTGAGTTCATTAACGGATTTAGTGATGCGTAAGACAAACGGTAATCCGTTTTTTGTTAATCAATTTTTACAGACATTGTATGAAGAAGACTTGCTTCATTTTGTACCACCAACAGGTGAACAAAAGGGCCATTGGCAATGGGATATTGAACAAATTGAAACCCTCAACATCACTGACAATGTCGTAGAATTGATGATTGGTAACTTGAAGAAATTGCCAGAATCGGCCCAACACGTTTTACGCTTAGGCGCTTGTATGGGTAATCATTTTGATTTGAAAACCTTGTCTGTTATTTATGAAAAATCTCCTCTTGATACCTTTCAAGATTTAATGCCGATTTTGATGGAAGGATTAATCTTGCCTGTATTTGAACTGGAAATGACGCGCAGTAACAATGAAGCTAACGGTGACTTCGGATTCCTCATTCAGCATTTTCAATTTTTACATGATCGTGTCCAACAAACCGCTTATAGCTTGATTGACGATGAACAGAAAAAAACGGTTCATTTACAAATCGCTCGTTTGCTTAATAAAAATACAGATGCCGACACATTAGAAGAAAAAGTATTTGATATTGTTCAACATTTTAATCACAGTCTTGAACTGATCACACATCAAGTTGAACGACTTGAAATTGCCAACCTGAATTTGAAGGCGGGGCAAAAAGCGAAGATGAAAATAGCTTATGGCGCTGCGATCAATTGCTTCACAAAAGGGCGAGCCTGCTTAACCCAAAATACTTGGGAAAGTGCATACGAGTTGACACTCAATCTCTTCACCGAATCGGCAGAAGCGGCTTACCTCAGTGGTGACTTTAAACAGATGGCACAATTGGCGGAAGTCGTGTTACAACAATCACGAACCTTATCGGATGAAGTGAAAATCTGTGAAATTCAAATACAGGCTTATGCCGCACAAAATCAACAACAAAAAGCCATTCAAATCGCATTAGGCTTTCTAAAACGCTTAGGTATTCGTTTCCCAGAAAAACCGACACAAGAAGAGATTCGTTTAGCCCTACAGAACATGCAAGTCTCCCTTTCTGGCAAACCAATCCAATCTTTCATTGACTTGCCAATGATGACGGAACCCCATCAAATATTGGCAATGCGCGTCATAGTGGCAATCATTCCAAGTGCTTACAGTCTGTTACCAAGACAGACGATTTTACTGATATTGAAACAAGTTGAGTTATCGCTTAAATATGGCAATCTTTCTGAATCCAGTTTTTCTTATGCCTCTTACGGATTCATTCTCTGTGGCGTGGTTTCTGATATTGAATCCGGCTATCAATTTGGCCTGTTGTCTTTAAAATTGTTGAAACACTTGTCTGAAAGCAGACTGAAAGCGAGAACCCTTTTTCTATTTAATGTCTTTGTCAGGCCCTGGAAAGAACATGTTAGAAAAACATTACTCCCCTTTTTAAAAACCTATCAAATAGCCCTAGAAAGGGGCAATATAGAATATGCGGCCTATTCTATTTTGTATTATCTCTCCTATTCCTACTTTAGCGGTAAACCACTTGCCCCCCTCGAACAAGAAATGGCCTTATACACAAATAATATTTCTTGGATGAAACAAAAGAATATCACGAATAGGAATCACTTATTTTGGCAAGTCGTTTTAAATTTAAGGGGACAAGCCAACAATCCGTGTCGTTTGATTGGTGAAGTGTATGATGAGCAGATTCAATTACCCCTTCATGAAGAAGCGAATGATAGAACAGCGATTCATTTTTTGTATCTGAACAACTGTATCTTGCATTATTTGTTTCAAGACTATGTGCAAGCCCTTGAAAATGCGAACAAAGCAGAACAGCATTTAGAAGCCGTCGCCAGTTTGATCGTCGTGCCTATCTTTCATTTTTACGATTCTCTCACACGCTTAGCATTGTATCCGCGTTTGTCCAAGCTGGAGCAAGAAGCCGTTTTAACGAAAGTGTCTGGCAATCAAGACAAAATGAAGCAATGGGCGCATCATGCCCCAATGAATTATCGTCATAAATTTTATTTAGTTGAAGCAGAACGATCTCGCGTGTTGGGCAAAGACGGTGATGCCAGAGAATTTTATGATCAAGCCATCACACTTGCCCATGAGAATGAATATCTCAATGAAGAAGCTTTAGCTTATGAACTCGCCGGTCAATTTTATGTTCAGAAAGGACAAACTAAATTTGCCCAAGTGTGTTTATATGAGGCGCACTACAGATATCAGCAATGGGGCGCTTTAGCAAAAGTAGAGAATTTAGAAAACCAATATCAAGAATGGTTGATCCCAAAAGCGTTTTTTCCCTATATAAGTCCCGACATTGATCGGAAAAACAGGACAACTATTTCGACGACAGGCACTTCAAAATGGCTCGATTTGAACAGTTTCATGAAGGCTGCACAAATTTTGTCAAGTGAAATGGTATTGAGTCAATTACTGGAAAAAATGATGCAGCTTGTCATTGAAAACGCCGGCGCACAGAAAGGTTTATTGCTCTTGCCTAAACAAGATAAGTGGTTTATTGAAGCCAAAGGACATATTGATAGTCATAAGGTTGCCGTCTTGCAATCTATCGCGATTGAAACCAGTGAACAGGTACCCGCAAAAATGATTCACTATGTCGCGAACACTCAAGAAAGTCTGATCTTGCACGATGCGAGACGAGAGGGCAATTTTACAAATGATCCTTATGTCGTAAAACAACGCCCCAAATCAGTACTCTGCCTAGCACTACTCAATCAAGGACAATTGGATGGGATTTTGTATTTAGAAAACAACTTAACAACCGGAGCATTCACACCTGAAAGGCAATCTGTACTCAATTTGTTATCGTCACAAATCGCCATTTCTATTGAAAATGCCACACTGTATACGAACATGAGCCAATTAAACCAAGCTTATGAACGTTTTGTGCCGCGTGAATTTCTCAGTTTGTTAGATAAGCAAAGTATCATTGACGTGCAACTCGGTGATCAAGTTGAAAAGGAAATGACGATACTGTTTTCCGACATTCGTGATTTTACATCGCTCTCAGAAAAAATGAGCCCACAAGACAATTTTGATTTTATCAATGCTTACTTAGGTCAAATGGAACCCATTATTCATCAATATCAAGGTATCATTGATAAATACATCGGAGATGCCATAATGGCTTTATTTCCTAGCGATGTCGATGAGGCACTCAAAGGGGCAATTGCGATGTTAAAAGCACTGGTGAAATATAACCAGATTTTGCAGTATACCGAATTTGAAGGAATACGCATTGGCATTGGGCTTCATACCGGAAAATTGATGTTGGGCACAATTGGTGGACAAAATCGTATGGATGGCACCGTGATTTCTGATGCCGTTAACTTAGCCTCTCGCATTGAAGGCATGACTAAAAAGTATGGTGCAACATTACTGATTTCAGAAGAAACTTACGCTCATTTAAACGATCCGTCTCAATACGGGATTCGCACCATTGACAGAGTCAAAGTGAAAGGAAAATCGGAACCCGTGACGGTTTATGAGGTATTTGACGGTGATGCAGCTCATTTGGCTGAACTGAAAATGAAAACGCGTGACGATTTTGAGAAAGGATTAGCACACTACCGCCAAAAAGCCTTTACCGAAGCAACACGATGTTTTGAGCAAGTGCTACGTACCCATCCCGACGATAAAGCAGCCCAGATTTATCTGGGCCGTTGCCAACATTGGCAAAAAGTGGGTGTACCTGACGATTGGGAAGGCGTTGAAGCCTTGGATAGCAAATAGCTTATTAGCACGAGTCGGTTTTCGTTAGGTACGAACTTTAATCAACAATAACGACAAGGAGTGCATTTTATAAATTGTAGAGACGCGATGCTTCGCGTCTCTAGCGAGGCATCGCGTCTCTACAAAAACACCGAGGCATCGCGTCTCTACAAAAACACAGACGCGAGGCATCGCGTCTCTACAAAAACACCGAGGCATCGAGTCTCTACAAAAACACAGACGCGAGGCATCGCGTCTCTACAAAAACACCGAGGCATAGCAACATCGCATTATAGAAAACGGATAGGTGGTAAGCCTTTTTGATATACAATCCCTATCGTTAACTTTAGGAGAAACTCTCACTATGTTAACGCTACCTAACTATCAAATAGATAGTCAGATTTACGAAAGCGTTAATTCGCTCGTTTATCAAGGGCATCGAAAAATAGATAATCAGCCGGTTATCCTTAAAATGCTCAAACAAGACTACCCTACCCCTGCGGAATTAACCCGCTATCGACAAGAGTATGAAATAATTCATGATTTGAACTTAGCCGGGGTTATTAAAGTTTATGGTATTGAAAAATACCAAAATACGCTCGTTATCATTTTTGAAGATTTTGGTGGCGAATCCTTAAAGCCGTTAATGGCCGATCGGCCATTAACTTTGAAAGAATTTCTGCCGATTGCTCTCCAAATCGCTAACAGTTTGGGCAATATTCACGCCGCTAATATCATTCATAAAGATATTAACCCAAGCAATCTCGTCTGGGAACCCGTCAGCAAGCAATTGAAAATCATTGACTTTGGGATTGCTAGTCGCTTACCGCGTGAAAATCTCACGCTCAAAAATCCTGAACAATTAGAGGGGACATTAGCTTATTTATCCCCTGAACAAACCGGGCGCATCAATCGCAGTATGGATTATCGTACTGACTTATATTCGTTGGGTGTCACTTTTTACGAATTGCTCACGGGGTTTGTGCCTTTTGATGCCACTGATGCAATGG
>JAYQWI020000435.1:0-3538 GCA_035871815.2 Candidatus Parabeggiatoa communis | reverse complement strand
ATGGCAACTCTAACAAGCGGTCGACTCCACCCCCCGTCATCAATAATGGGCGCTTCATCACTATAATAAATGACAATACCCACTTTTTCTGTGCCACCATTTTGATCAAGCAATTCAACTTCAATCCCAATGAATTGGTTGGCTATGACTTGCACACTGTCCGCATAGCTTGTACTGGTGTCACTAGGCAGCCAGTTGATGCCGTCAAATTGCGTTGGCCAACTTTGGCTTTCGCTGATAATCAGGGCCTGATCCGTTTGCAGGATGGCGGTTATCGCTACCCAAAAGGCTTCTTTCAGCCGCGCCTGGTTGTCGGGTTGTGGGTAGATTTCGCCTATCGGTGTACCCTCACCTGATTTTGCCGTGGCGTAGAAGGCTTCTACTATCTCCTCTGCTAGGATTTCAAAATCACTTTTGAATTGCGCGCTGCACGTCATGTCTTGGTTCATGGTGATTTTCAGGCCGGTGCCTTTGCCTTCGCAGTCGCCACTCCAACCTATGAATTGAGATAAGGCTGTGGGTTCGGCTTTGATATAAAATGGCTTACCCGCTTCATAATAATCGGCGGTACATTGGTTACCACAGTCTATGCGAGCCGGATTGTTCACTGAGCCGTTGCCCGTTCCGACAAGCTGGAGCGTGAGTGTGTGCCAAGTGAGATCGGCTTTTAAACCAAATTCTGCGGTACACGTTTTGGCTTGATCTATGATGACAGTGGCTGAACCCTTTAGCCGGCCCTGTTGATCGGTATCACTTTCCCAGGCGCACTCCCCACTGCCGCCGGTAAATTCAAAACCCGTATCTGGAATGGCTGACAAGGTGATTTGGCTACCCGAAGCATAGGCCTGTTGGGCTTGTTTGCAACCGGCTTTGCCTCTACAGACAAGACTGGTTGTTTCACCTTTTTCTCTGCCACTGATCGTTCCCACACCGTCGCCACTATTATTGACGATCAGGGCGAATTGTTCATCAGGATTATAGGGTTTGAAGGTGGCGCTACAGGATTTAGCGGCATCCATTGTGACAGACACCTGGTTTTGAAAACCACTGCAATCCCCTTTCCAACCCAGAAATAGGGTATCGGCTTCATTGAAGTGGGCCTCCAAACGCACCTTTTGCCCGCCTGGGTAATAGGCCGTACACTTTTCGCCACAATCAATACCGCCTTTGGCGACTAGCCTACCCTGACTTCCCTCCTTATTATTAACCGTTAGGGGATACATTTCAGCATTGGGATCCAAATCAAAATCGGCGATACAGGTTTTGGAAGCCGTCATGGGAACGGTAATCCGATTGTCTGTGCCACTGCACTCACCCGCCCACTGTTTAAAAATAAAGCCTTTTGCAGGGGTAGCCGTCAAGACGATTTCGTCAGCGGTGAACAGAGGCTGAGTCATTTCAGAACAGTCTGTTTTGCAAAAGTGTGTTCTATCTTCTGCGCTGATATCAATTTTAACGGTGCCTCTCCCTTTGCCGGTTTTGTTGACTGTGATCGTCTTTTGGCCGGATGAGTTGTCATTGTCAGAATCAAGTTCATAAAGCTGTTTGATTTCGGATTCTGATAGGGCACGGTTGTAAACACGTAATTCGTCTATTAAGCCATCAAAAGTTCTTCCTGTCAAAGAGGCAACAACTCTTGTTCCATTATCCTGAAAGTAACTTCCAATCAAGATATCATAAGGATTATCAAGAGTACTTGCATGTTGGACAGTTTTTTCACTGGCCAATATACCATCAACGTAGAGTTTGAAATTACCGGCGTTGTAAACCGCAGAAACATACTGGAACTTGTTGATGGGTAAGGTGTAACTTGGGTATTTGCTAGGAACCCACCATTCGTTATTGAAACCAGCATTCAAAAATAAAGTGCTACCACTGAAGCCTCTACCATCGCCATCAGGTGTGCTAAAAAACAGACTAAAACCTCTCATACCCGGATTCCATGAATATTTGGATAGAAGTACCTGTCCTCTTCCATTAGTTGAAACCCAAGCAGCAATGCTGTATTGGTTATCAAATTTCTGCTTAGGATTTTTGATACGAAGATAGTCTAAAGTGTTACCACTCAGTTTAACGGCTTGTCCTGCTTTACCCGCTGTGTAGCGAACTCCACTATATGCTGTGGCATGATTCCCATTCCCACTACCATCATTAGCATTACCATCGAAAGTATAACAAGCCACTAAGCCATCAGAAAGGCTATTACAACCAGCGGTAGGAAGAGTTTTAAAGGTAGCCATACAACTTTTAGCGGCATCCATAGTGACGCTAGTGGTTGCAGACGTGCCAGAACAATCGCCACTCCAACCCGTAAAGCTAGAGCCAGTGGCCGGGGTAGCTGTCAAAGTAACGGTACTCTCAACTTCGTAGTCAGCTTCGCAGGTTTCACCGCAGTTGATGGTGTTGTCTGTGCTGGTGATTTCGCCTTCGCCGGTTTTGGTGAGGGTTAAAGTGATATCGTCAGAATCAAGCTCATAAAGCTGCTTGATTTCGGATTCGGATAAGGCACGGTTGTAAATACGAACCTCATCTAATAATCCCACCCATCTTTGATTACCATGAATTGCGCCGATATTGGTTTCCATTGCAACATCATATCCTACACATACTTTATTTGCGGTATTTTGAGTGTAGACAAGTTGTTCATTGGCATATATGAGCATACGGGAACCTTCATCAGTTTCTTCCAAAACCGTACTTAACAAGTACCATTGATTCTTATTAAAAACGACTTCTTGAGTAACCGTTGTAGCAATATTACCTGCTGCTACATTTCTATAACCATAGTTATTAAGCAAACTTCCTTGGAATTGTAAGGTAATCGGATCGTTCGCAGCGCGATTATCTCCACTTGCTAAAACTTCATGCCATGTACCATCACCAGTTGCTTGATTTTTAATCCAAGCGGTAATTGTGGCATTACAAGCAGTATCTAAGAACCTTTCTTGTGGTAATTTGATATACCCGGTACCATCAAATTTTGCAGCCTGACCAATCACACCGTCAACATAGCTCATGTGACCAATTTCTATTCCATTGTCTTTATTTACACTACCGTCATTAGCATCACCATCAAACGGATAACAAGCGACTAAACCTTCGGTAACTCCACCGCAAGCTGAACCGGTAACTGTCGAAGTAGAATTGTTTAGCCAAACCTTATTGGATTGTTGTCTATAATTCGCAACAAAAGCATCAAGGTCACCGTCCCCATCTACATCACCTAACGCAACTTCAATACCGTCCGAATCACCTAAACTCAAACCACTGTCGTTGAAAGTACCTGTTCCATCGTTTTGCCATATATTATTAGGCTGACCGCTTGCATTAGAAACAAAAGCATCCAAATCTCCATCGTTATCCACATCTCCTAATGCCACACCATAACTGGATGAATTACCTAAATTTTGGCCGCTATCACTGAATGTACCCATACCATTGTTCAGCCATACTTTGTCGGTTCCTCCCCAAGTATTTGCGACAAAGGCATCAAGATCGTCGTCATTGTCCACATCTCCGAGTGCCACACTTACACTGT
>JAYQWI020000434.1:0-5508 GCA_035871815.2 Candidatus Parabeggiatoa communis | reverse complement strand
TTTATCATCTTCAGAAATTTGACTACTCTGACTACTCGCCCAAGTATTGCTGAAAAAACAAATCAATACAATATAAATACCTATTTTCATTTCAGTTATCAGTTATCAGTTATCAGTTATCAGTTATCAGTTATCAATTATCAATAAATTGCTATTTGTTATTGGGGCAACCACAAGGGATTGCCCCTACCATGAGGTGGCATGTCGAGGCAATTTCTTGTGGTTGCCCAGGATACACCAGGGTGCCAAACAGGTCTATATTTGGGAGTGGCCTACAATGGCATCCGGAAAATAACTCTTGCAACGCCAATCCGGATTGCTGATTGATGACCTCAAATGGCGGTCACAAATTAGAGATTTTGAATCGTGCTATCGTAGAAAGCGATGTAATCTTTTGATTGCTCACTGGCCTGATATTCGATGGCGGTTTGAGGATGCATGTTTAACATGCCGGTTACTAAGTAGGGAATATCAAAGCCCCAACCGAGTTCTGCTCTCATCGGTTCAATATGTTCCTGTAAGCATTTGAGTATGGGGCGAATATTGAACTTCGGATTATGGAGAAATCCGAGTAGCAATTCCATTTGGCAATTGCCCGCGCCTCGACCTAATCCACCAATGGTGGCATCAACCATATTGGCACCTATGGCAATGGCTTCAATGGTATTGGCAAAAGCTAACTGTAAGTTATTGTGCGCGTGGATGCCTACCGTTTTTCCGGAATCAGACATATATTCCAAGTATTTTTGGACAAAAAAACGAACTTGTTCGCTGTATAAATGACCGAAACTGTCTACCACGTAAATCGCATCCACTTCAGATTCTGCTAACAATTCCAGGCCTTCAAACAGTTCATGTTCTGCTGCCACGGAAATCGCCATGATGTTGGCTGTTGTTTCATAGCCTTTATCATGGGCATCTTTGATCATGTCTATTGCAATAGGCAGTTGGTGGATATAGGTTGCGACACGAATCATATCTATGACGCTATTGTCACGGGGTAGAATATCCGTTTTATAATCTGTTTTTTCCGCATCTGCCATGACGGCAATCTTTAAATTGGTGTCATTTTCACCAATGATTCTTCTAAGATCATCTTCGTTGCAGTGTCGCCAAGGGCCATATTGACTCGGCGCAAAAATCTTTTTGGAAGCCTTGTATCCTATTTCCATGTAGTCAACGCCAGCTTCAAGACAAGCCTCATAAACGGCTTTGACGACGGCATCATCAAACTGGCTGTTGTTCATGAGTCCGCCATCACGTATCGTGCAATCCACGACTTTTAAATCGGGGCGGTATGATAACCACTCTTTTACTTTTGTTAAATGGGACATATTCAATATTGACGGTAATGAGCTAAAAAAGAGTATAAAAAAATATTAAAAAGTTCGCGTTCTCACGACGTTCTAATCATTTCAGGCGCAATCCTTGTCGTTTAGAGCCGGAAAATCGCCTTGTCTACAATAACAAATCAATGATCAAAATACTAGATTGGTATTGTTTTTAGATAAGAGGCAAGCCTACAGGGCAACCCTACGGATTGACCCTAGTTTGTCGGTCGGGGCTTATGGCTAAAGCCCATTAATCATTAACCGTTAATCATTATTCATTATTCATTAACTTTTAAAATATTTTAATCGGCGGTAAAACGTTATCAATATTTTGTAAGGGCCCAAGCGGATTCTTTTTATCTTCAAATTTAGATACATTCGGTTCACCCCCCCAGATTTTGTGAACCACTAAACCATTTTTTAAAACAATCAGGGCTTCAAATTTCCAACCTGTGGTGATTTTTTTGCGCCTGAAATTAAATAAGTCAAGAAAAACATTACCATAGCGTTGACTATGCAGCAATCTTGGGGTAATTTCAAATCCTTGGCAATGTTCTCTTGTTTTTAAACAAGCTTGTACACCCGGATCAAGATCTTCTACTCGGATTGACTGGTTGGGCAGAAATCTTTCGATGAGCTCAAGATAAGTAATCAGTTTGACGTTGGGTACCTGAAACGGATCAAATCCCAGTCGTTTTAAATCATCACGGCTTGTGTGTTGTGGTACTATTTTGTCAAAAGCTCTTTTGGCATCTCCAAACGTTTTCCAAGGTGATTTAGTTGTTTGTTTCACAGAGGGTAACATCCCGGCACAACCACTACCCATCACTACCAATATGACTATGCTTAAGGCTGAGAATACGATTTTAAGCATCCTTTTTCTCCCGTTATTTTGAATATTTAATCGGCATTTCTAAGTTTCTCAGATCGTCAAAAAAGATATTGAAATCATAGATTGTAAGGGATATTTCAAAACAGTGATTTGAAACGCCTTTAATCAGCATTTTAATAATTTTCTATCTTTAATTAATATTTAGCAAAAATGACTCCAATTGTCTAGGTTCTGTTGACATTTCTCACAATTATTTTTCAATGGCTTATAAAAATATCACCTTAATGAAAAAATCAATGACTTATCGTGAAATGTCAACCGAAGCGAATCAATTATCAATTATCAATTTGTCCTGGTTGCCCTATTGGTTGGTGGTATATTAATTTTTTGGAGATGTTTTATGATAAATTTGACTTCATTCTATGGCAAAAAAAAACCTCGCCATTATTTAATAATAGGCGAGGTTATCATTAGCTATAAAATAAAACATTAAATAATTTCTTTGGTAACCCAGTACTTGCATCAGTTGTCTGAAAACAAGGAACCAAGGGACTCATCATTTCGTTTCCTACTTAATCGTGACGGCCTTGGTTTTCGTATTACCTTTGTTATCTTTCCAAGTCAGTGTCACCGTATCTCCCTCAACGCCACCTTTGAATTTGAAAGCGCAGTAGGGATCCTTAGAAATACCGACACTCCAGTCTGCTGACATCACTACTTTACCATTGTGTTCAACTTTCACTTCTTCAATGAAATGCGCGGGTATCAATTTACCCGTTTCTAACGCTCTGCGGGCCCCCGTTTCCATTGGATGCGTGATCTTAGTCCTCACTTCGGTAATGCCCTTTTTAAGCTTAGCTTGAAGGCGTGTTCTAAATTCATCTGCCACTTTTAAATCTCCTCTAATCCGTTAGTTAATTAACCGCCACAACCACCGAGGGTAACTGTGAGCTCGCGACGTGCCGCATATAATTGACCCTTCGCTTTCACCACGGCGACAACATTAGAAGTCTTCGCTATTTTAATGCGGGTTTTAACCCAACCAACCGTCTTTTCAGGATCAGGGAAGTTAAATTGAGCGACTAAGGGGACAGTATTTTTTTCCGCGAGAATCGTGATAGATTCGAGTTTATCTAAATTAGTCGTCACCTCAATCGGTACAACTTGACCATTTTCTGCGATCTCTGGCAGTTTAATGGCAATAACATTTTCGTCAGTGATTTCTGTTATTTCAGCACCCTCAAACAAAGCTTTTTCGGCTTCTGTGACAGATTCTGCCTCTACAGCCGTTTGCCAATCGGCCATAACGTTTTGTGGCAACACAGTGGTGCCCAGTGCCATCGCACCGCCAGTGGCAAAAATACCTTTTAAAAAGGTTCTACGGGGTAAATTCATCCCATTTTTCTCCTAAAAATGATAACTTTGTACTCAAGGGTAAAAATGTCACATTTGAGATTAAAAATCAAATAATAATAACAAATGCAGACAAAACAACCCTTTCTCATTTCAATGCGTTCTGCTCTTCAAACCATTCTGCTTGTAATGCTTTATAGCGTGCCTCTAGGCGCGAGGCTAAATAGAAGTCAAGCGAATCCATTTTCAAGGCCATTTCCAGTTGTTCAATGGCCAGTTGGGTATAACCGATGAGATAATACTTTTCGGCCAAGGCTAAATGGGCTTGCGCTTTAGCGCCAGTCAATTCATAAGCTCGCGCTAACAGATCATAATAATCAGGATTCGAGTCTGCCGAGAGGCCTAATAATACGGCCTTGGCTTTTCGGGGCACATTATTTTGCAATAACTTTTCGGCATAATCCAATCCGAGTATTTTATCACCAGGAAAAATTTCCAAGGCTTGCTTATACACTTTTTTGGCTTTTGCCCAATTATTTTGCAATAAAACTAACCTGGCTTGCAATAAGTAATAAATAACCCGATCACCATCATTTTGAAATAACCAATCAATTTGCTTTTGCACAGGCTTGGTTTGTTTGATGTCTAATAAGGCTAAAGCCAGGGCATAACGGATGGCACGTTCATCGCGATAACGATGGGTTTCAAGCATCTCTTGCAGTATTTTGACTAAATTGGGTTTATCATCTGTTATCAAAACCAATAATTTAGCCCTCATCAGATGATAAAGTGGCTTATCAACCTTCTGTTTAACGGGGTATTTTTCAGCCCGATCACGCGCTTCTGCGATTCGATTAGTTGTCACGGGATGGCTGCGTAAAAACTCAGGTATAGCACGGCCATAAAGACGACTCCCTTCTTGCATACGTTCAAAAAAACGGGGCATATCACGGGGCTCTAAGCCGGAGTTGGCCAAAATTTGCATCCCTAAACGATCCGCTTCTTTTTCATGGGTACGGGTAAAATTAATCTGCATTTGTACATCGCCGGCCATTATGGCAACAAGCGCAGCCTCGCCGACTTGTGGACTACCAGTGGCCCCTGCCAGTACCACAGCGGCAATCAGGCCTACGATTTTAGGTACAGATAAACGTTCAGCGGCCTCAACCGTGCGAGCAATATGGCGTTGCGTAACGTGGGCAATTTCATGGGCCACTACGGATGCCAATTCACTTTCGCTACGTGTTTTTAAAATCAAACCACTAAAGATGCCGATAAAGCCACCTGGAAGAGCAAAAGCGTTAATGGCGGGATCATCAATAACAAAGAAATGAAAATTTTGTTCAGGATTATCGCTGTTTGAGGCTAAACGATAACCTAAATCCTTGAAATAATGATTGATTTCCATATCATTTATAATGTCTTCAGTACGACGCGCATGACGCATAAAGGCTTCCCCCAATTCTTGCTCATCCACAGTTGATAGCACCGTGTTTGCAGAAAGGCCCATTTGAGGTAAGTCTATCGCCACTACGGGAAGAGAAAGCATACACCCTATAATTAATATAATAGATAAATTATTTTGACGCATTTTGAGATTCTCAATAGTTGATATAAACAAAACGTAGACAAAACTCAATCAATAGTCAAGTCAATTTTCAAAAGATTTGCCCTAAAATGATTTGTTCGCCCTAAAATGATTTGACAATCTATAGAAGATCATGAATTGCTTAGCAACTGCGATTCAGCCAGAATAATGCCATCAGCATACACGTCATGCTACTGGAAATGATTTCGACGCGAGGCATCGCGTCTCTGCGACGCGCGTCTCTGCGATTCCCATCGGCATCGGCATACACGTCATGCTACTGGAAATGATTTCGACGAGATGCATCGCGTCGAAACATGCCCTACAAGAACTCTGTCTTGCGTTTTTAACGCCAACTGATAACAGAAAAAAGGATTTAAAAATGTGTGGCCTCTGCGGTGAAA
>JAYQWI020000433.1:0-9171 GCA_035871815.2 Candidatus Parabeggiatoa communis | reverse complement strand
CCTGAAGGTTCGCGCTTGGTGATAGAACGCTGAGTTTGCTGAGTTTGCAAACTAAAGTTTGCACTCCAATCTAACACACACTATATTATTGGACGCATTTCTAAAAAAAGAGTCATTATCAATCTGCGAGGCCTGGAGCGAGGCCTTTCGTTCCAAATTGATTTTGCGAGGCCTGGAGCGAGGCCTTTCGTTCCAAATTGATTTTGCGAGGCTTTTCGTTCCAAATTGATTTTGCGAAGACTTGATTGAAGTGTACTCCGCCAAAGTACTCAACCGAAATTGATAATGACCTTTTTTTTTGGGAATGCACCGCTATTATTTATTGTAATCAATTCTAATCATTCTAAGGAGTCAATCATTTTGAAACTAGAAACAATTGCAATCCACAGTGGTTATTCGCCTGAGCCAACCACTAAAGCCGTCGCGGTGCCCATTTATCAGACGACTTCTTATGCCTTTGATGATACTCAACATGCGGCTGATCTGTTTGATCTGAAAGTGCAGGGTAATATCTACACGCGCATGATGAATCCCACCACTGATGTGTTGGAAAAACGAGTGGCTGCCATGGAAGGCGGTATCGCAGGACTGGCTTTTGCTTCTGGCATGGCGGCGATTAGCGCCGCCATTATGACGATTACAACGGCTGGCCAGAACATTATCACATCCAGTACCTTGTACGGCGGGACTTATAATTTATTCGCGCATACTTTACCTCAGTATGGCATTGAGGTACGCTTTGCCGATTATCAAGACAGTGATAGTTTTGCGAAACTGATTGATGAGAATACGAAAGCCATTTTCTGCGAATCCATTGGCAATCCCTTGGGCAATGTCGTCGATTTTGGTGCGTTGGCAGAGGTTGCTCACGCTCATGGCCTCCCACTGATTGTTGATAATACTGTGCCCTCGCCTTATCTTTGCCGCCCGATTGATTATGGTGCAGACATCATTGTACATGCGCTCACTAAATATTTAGGGGGACATGGCAACAGTCTCGGTGGCATTATTGTCGATTCGGGCAAATTTCCTTGGACTGAACACAAGGAGAAATTCAGTCGCTTGAATACACCCGATAAGTCTTATCATGGTGTCGTCTATACTGAAACTTTTGGCGAAGCGGCTTATATTGCACGGGCGCGGGTGGTACCCCTTCGCAATACTGGGGCTACCCTTTCCCCTTTTAATGCCTTCCTGATATTACAAGGTATTGAAACCCTCCCGGTGCGTATGGACAGGGTTTGTGATAACACTTTGGCTGTGGCTAAGTATTTGCAAAATCATGCGAATGTCAACTGGGTACAGTATGCTGGCCTTGATGACAGTCCGAGTAAACCATTGGTCGATAAATATATGGGGGGACGTGCTTCTGGTATTTTGAGTTTTGGTATCAAGGGCGGACGGGAAGGGGGTGCAAAATTTATTGATGCCTTGCAGCTCATTATACGCTTAGTGAATATTGGTGATACGAGGAGCCTAGCCTGTCATCCGGCGACCACAACGCATCGTCAATTATCGCCAGAAGAGCTGACAAAAGCGGGCGTGAGTGAGGATATGATACGCTTATCCATTGGTTTGGAACACATTGATGATATTTTAGCGGATATTGATCAGGCTTTGAGAACAGGGTAAAAACACAAAACAGGCAAGGTGTTCATTTGGCGAGTTCACCTTGCACAAATTGAATCACAAAATAGGGATATTAATAGACTTGGCTTAATCAAGCCAGCGTCTCAGCAGGTTTTTTCCTGATTATAACGAAAAATCGCTTGAAGGTTCGCGGTTGGTGATAGAACGCTGATGATCATGATTTAACTGATTAACGCTGATTTAAATCAACTAAATTCCACACAAGGGGAGTTTGAATAAAAGTACTCTCTTTAACGGTATCATTTTCTCCCGCAATAACCGTTAAACCATTGACTTGAACAGTGGCATTTTTAATGATGCCGATATTTTCGTGTGTAAGTTTCATTTTGATTTTAAACTCTTACCCAAAAAATTAAAAAAAAAACGGTCCAAAATTTGCTTTCATAAAAATGTGCTTCACTTTCTCAAGGTAAATAAAGCTTTGAAAATAATGAATTTATTAATTCTGTCTCCCCGTTTTGTTAGTCATTATACCATTGTTTGGTTAATATTTAACCATTAATTAAAGGGGCCCAATTCTTCAATGTCCTGATTGAATTACGGCCCTGATGAATTGACAGCCCAGCCCAACTTGAATTGTTGATAGGCTGCTATAAAGGTTGTGAGGCAATATTTAACAACAATGGTCTGGGGGAATTATCGGTTCGTTACGGGTGGGATTTCCTTGGGGTAGCCGTTGTAGTCATTGATAGGCGCATGGTATTGCTGGATGGCTTTATGGAAAACGGCGCTTTTTTAAGAGGCGATTTAGGGAAATTGGAGAGTGTGTACCCGCAACCGGTTGGAAGTTAGGGCAGCGGGTTGCCAAAACCACACAGTTCAAACGTATTGCAAAGCGTAATGAGCAAGATGTGAACGAAATTCGCATTGGTATAATACGTGTGACGGTGGTTGAGTGGGAGTGGTGGGTTTCGTTGTAGGCTCCGTTACTTCGTTGCGCGGCAGCAAAACCCACCCTACGTTCCTAAATTTGCTTATTTTAATTCTCTCTAATAATAAGCAGAAAGAAAATAGATAATAGTCGTACAAAAAGGCGTGTATTTACCGGTTGCATCCGGTTGTGAATAACTCTGTATCAGTTGAGATATTTCATCAATAGTCAGGCTATCCGATAATAGAGTTGTGTTATCCGTTAAACTTTGTAATGCGATACGTCTTAATACCTCATGACGCATCTTTTTTAGGATGGGATGATTGAGATTACAGCGATTAATGGTTTCCTCCGCCGCTTGTTGTTTTTCAGATACTGAAGTCAGTAATATTTTACCCGCTGTGGTATAACGAAAATAGTTTGCACAGTCTTTCTCTAACGGAGAAACCATTAGGGCCGCATCAAACCAATCATCCTTCCTAATGCCACAATGCGTTAACCCTTTATTTTCAGGGTGTCCAGCATTTCCATCACAGGAACACAATAAATTTTGATATTCAAAGGTTAAGTTTGGATCGGCATTTGGCCCCTTTTTAGGTACAAAATGTTCTATGTGGCTATTATTTTTAGTCAGAGCTCGTTCACAATAGCAGCAAATATGACCTTGTTCCTTTAAGAGTGCTTCATGTAATGCCTGTTTTGGCAAAGGGTTAAGCTTTTTCCAATCCTTGGATTGATATTTCTTTGGTTTTGCCTGTTTCCATTGGGCAAATTCCTCGGGTTCTGGTGCTTTTTGAATATATTTCACCGCTTGATCACCTTTTTTCGCCGAATAAGTACCTCGGCACCAACCAATGCCGGTTCATCGTCACCAATTTTATGCCTCAATTGCTGTAGCAATGTTTGGGCTTCATTGAGCTGGTTGGCATCTATTAATTCAGATAATGCCTCAATGTCCGCTTTAATATTTTCTGGCCGCTCGTCCGTTTCCATGAAGACTTCTAAAATAAAATTAGTGTCTTTACCATAAGCATTTTTGGCCTCTTCGGCAACCAAACCTTCTTCTGTTTTACGCAAAAAATAGATCAGATTTTGTGGCCCAATTTCACTAATGACTTGTGGTGAATGCGTAGAGACGATGAATTGGCAATGAGGAAAGGTTTTTTCGAGCCTTGGAATCACAGCACGTTGCCATTGTGGGTGTAAATGTAAATCTATTTCATCAATTAAAACAATTGCGCTACCTTCGAGTGGATTGGACAATGCAGGATTAGCAATGGCTAAACGCCTGACTAAATCACCGGTTAAAGCCAGCAAACATTTTTCACCTTCAGATAATTGGTTAATAACTAATTCTTGTTCTTGTTTGCTTAAAGTCATACGCAAAGGTAAACGACGCACACGTAAATCTGTATAGCTAGGCATCAATGATTGAATCGCTTGTCTCACCGCCTCAAGTTGTCTGTCACGATAGCTAATTTCATTGCGTATTTGTTCATTTTCAATGTCTTCGCGATTGCGAAACCATTCAAAAAAAGCTTGGAAATCAACATTTTGCTTAGAAAATGCCAAGTCTAAAGCGGTCAATTGGTGAAAATCCGGTTTTTTGGTGATATTCAAGGAAATGTCCACATCGAATACCGCCCGATTAACCGGGTAATAGACAACTAAAGGAATACTGGCTAAAGGATTTTCAGCCAGAGTAGAATAGACCTTTTCGACCATCGAATCCAACAGTTCTCGCGGCTCTATCAACGATGAAAGAGATTGGCCTTTTTGGCGAGAGAGACACATCCATGAGGTTTTATGCCCTTCTATTGATACAGTGATTTGATTGTGTGTCTCGCTAACACCCTGGTAAATATCTAAATTGTTATAAGAGATTCCTTCTATTTCTCTCATCTGGTTAATCAGATGAGATAGCAAAATCGCCAAACAATCTAATATAGCTGTTTTCCCTACGCCGTTAATGCCTACCAATACGGTCGATTGATTTGAAAAAGCTAAATCAAGTTGCTTAATGCCACGAAAAGCATTGATTTGTAATGAATTAATTTTTAAATAAGCCATAATCTGAATTTGGTGGGCAAAGTAACTCAATAAATTGTTGAAAATAATGAATTATAAATTTTGAACCAAAACATTGTTGGCTATTATACCATTGTTTGGGCCACATTTTATCATTAATTAAGGGGCCCTTTCCAGGACTGACTGGGCCCTTGCTAAAAACCTTCTAGTGCAGGAGAGCGAAAATCTTAAGACCACCCAGCCAACAGCCAACAGCCAACAGCTTTCAGCCGTTGTCTAAAAGCTCAAGTCAGGTGGTGGTGACTAACATGCTGCCCGTTTTTGCACGCAAAAACGGGCAGCTTTAAATGGATTTTGACTTTCAAAAAAGCGCAAATGATAACTTTGTACAGTATATAAACCTTTTTTAGACAGAAATGGAATTAAAAATAGGTATTGTGGGGAGGTAGTCACCACCACCTGACTTAAGCTTTCAGACAACTGCGGAAAGCTGTTGGCTGAGGGGGTATCGATATTGGAGCGATCCTCCACTATGTTTTCAAAACCTCGAAGGTTTCACACGAACAAAAGCTATGATGGCAATATTTAATAAGAATGGTCTGGTTTGGGGGGAATTATCGGATCGTTACGGGTGGGATTTCCTTGGGGTGTCCGTTGTAGCCATTGATGGGAACGTTGTATTTACTGGATAAATGGAAAACGGCGCTTTTTTTAGAGGCGATTTGAGGAGATTGGAGAGTGTGTACCTGCAACCGGTTGGAAGTTAGAGCGGCAACAACACAGTTCAAATGTATTGCAAGGCGTAATGAGCAAAAATTCATCTGGTATAATACGTGCTTGTGTAACTTGTAGGCTGGGATCGCTATCGGCACGATTCTCAAATTTTGGCACATTTCTAACGACAATACAATCCCAGCACCCCAGGATTTACCAAATTATTAGCTCAGGAAAACAAAGCGTTTCAAACCCCAATCAACTGGATAAAAACCTTTCTTGACATAATTCGAATAGGGCCAATCTTTAACTTGTTTTACCCAAGCATGTTTAACTGGATTATAGTGAATATAATCTTCGTTTTTCTGATAATCTTGTTCATCGCGAATTTGATGTTTCCAAAAACGTCTTTGCCAAATGGTGGTTTTTTGATGTTTTTGTTTTGAATCATTCAGTAAAGGGTAGTCCCTACAAACCAATGGAGGTATTAAAAATCAATGAGTTATACAATATGGGACGAAGAGCAGGGTGGGCAAACAGACAACAAAACCTTGGATTTTTACCAGTTCATTTTGTCCGCTTGTCCACCGAAAATCAATACCTCCACTGGTTTGTATGGACTACCGAAAAGCGAATCAATACGTTTCACCACACCCTGTATATCTGTCTCTTGGCAAAGATTCAAAATCTCGGCAAGCAGCCTACAGAGGTTTATTCCAATCCGAACTTGATTTTGATGCAATCAATGACATCCGGCAAGCACTTACCCAGAATCAACCCTTGGGCAATTCACGTTTCTATACAAATATAGAATAGTTTTATTTCAGATTAGTTTTCAAAAAAGAGATAGACCAGCAAAAAGATAACAAACCTGAAGAGAACTTCAATCAAAGAGAATTGCCGTTATAACGTTTGGTGTTGGTAAAATAATCCGAGCCTGGCCCCTTTAATTATTAAAGGGTAGTGACCCCTTTTTCGGCGCTGAGTATCTAAAAAGCGGGCCAATTGTTAAAAATTACTAATGGGCATAATGCCAGGTAAAACGGGTATATCAATACCACGCTGTGTGCAACCGTCTATAAAGCTAAAATAGGCATCCGCACTACCCTGTTTTTTTCGCTTGACAATCTAACGTTAACGTAATATAAATATACACCCCTTAAAAATGGAACGATTTAATTAATACTCGATCAAATCAATAAACAATTATTAATTAAGCAATCCATTTATATCGTTAATCCGTTATACTCAGGAGTCAATAATGATGAACATCAGTGATATCATGGTTCACATCAACGAAAAGTTAGATGCTGACGCACGAAAAAGCTTGGAAGAAACAATACGGCAGATACAAGGCGTGATTGCCCCAAGATTCAACCCTGGAAAGGAACACCTGTTAGTGATTTCCTACAATGGTTCGCAAACCAATCCAAACACTTTACTAGAAAAAGTGCTAGAACAGGGTTATCATGCTCAATTGGTTGGGTTATAACAGGAATATTGTGAACAAGTGAACAATAGCGGTACAGACACATTAAAAAAAATAGGCGATGTGGCCCAAATGCTGGGCACAACGCCGCGTACCCTCAGATATTATGAAGAAGAAGGGCTTATCGTGTCTCGCCGAACTGAAGGCGGGACACGCTTTTATTCTCAACAAGATATTACCCGTTTGAGAATCATCTTAAAATTAACCAAACTTGGCCTACCCATTAATGATATAAAGCAACTTGCGATCACACGAACTCAGTGTCTAACGGGTGCCCAAGCGAGTGAAAATGTTTTACCTTTAGTGCAAACCCTACTCAAAAGCATCAATGAGCAAAAACAATTTTATGAGGCGCTAGAACAAGATTTAGAAACAGCAGCCCAAGTGATTCATCAATGCGATGAGTGTCAAAATCCCCCCAGTCGAAAAGGGTGTCCAATTTGTCCTATTAATGAAAACCTCACTCATTCAGAAATATTGCATTTGATTTGGGATCAAGAACAGAGGCACTGGGGTCGTTAAATGGAATTGATTCAAATCAATAACTTATATATCTTTTGAGCCAGATTTCAGATTTTTAATAATCTCGACATATCGGGGCAACCACAAGGGATTGTCCCTACATACCCTCTATTTTTATAGGGGCAACCCACGCGCAAGCCCTTGAGATTGAAGCACTCCCACTCAACGACCCCAGTGCCGAAGAATCTGAAAAGCTATAATTTTATTATTAAACTTGTACGTCGAGTCAACATAGAATATGTTGACACTTAACCTGTAATTTGCAAAAAAAATGTCAAACCAACCATCGCATCAAGAATGCAATAATTATGAAGAATGCAAGAAAGTCGCACTGGATAGGCTTAGGGATGCTATTGCCCTTTTCAAAGGAGAAAGATACACGGGTACGCTATATATGGCAGGATACGTTATAGAAATAGGTATAAAAGCTGAATTGTATAGGCTTGCCAATAAAGAAATCTCTTGCGATGGGAGTCAATTGAAAGATATAATAGAACACCTTACTGAAGGTATAACACCAAAGAAATCATTAAAAGACTGGCTATATGAATTTCCTTTTCCGCCAAAAACCCTTTATGAATTGTTTGTTTTTTTTGACAATATCGCCTCTCTTCATTCTTCAGTGAAAACAACACCTAAATTTACAGTTATTAAGGAAAATAAATATCCCAAAACCAAAGAGGGTGCTTTTCATAATATACCAAAATTTCTTGAAGCCTTGAATGGATGGAAAAAAATATTAAATGAGGGGGATTTTAATTCAAAAACATATAATATTAAGGATTGGAAAGTAGAAATACGTTATTCATATCCGTCTGTTGACAAAACTATTTTGGAAGACGATGCAAAGAAAGCATTAGAAATCTCTCTGAGATTTTTAGAAGAAGTCTTAAAAATAGGAAAAGAAATTGTTCAAATTAGGGCAGAAATTGAACGGATTACCAAGCAATTTGTCATTATAAAACAGGAATTTATCAACAAAGAGCAAGGTTCTATTAATGAATACAAAACGGGGTAAGTTACTAATAATATTATGGTTTTTTTAACTCCCCAACCCCATTTAATAAATGGGTATTTGAAATTCAAATATCTGTTTATTTGTGGTTCTGTACTTAAATAAAGGGTCAATAAAAATGGATAATTTATCATCTGAAAAAGAACTCGAAGAGTTCGTGAAGAAAATCATGTCTAAAACGACAGAAAAAGGAAGTAATCTAACTAGGAACGAACCTTATGAAGAATTATCCAAGCTGAAACAAAAGGTTGATACTTTATTACAACCCACTCCAACATTCAATCCTGGAGATGTGGTTAAGTGGAAAAAAGGCTTGAAAAACAAGAAATACCCAGAAGAAGAACAACTTGCTATGGTTATCCAAGAATTGCAAGAACCCATTATACAATCTGAACGCGACTCAGGAACCCCATACTTTCGTGAACCATTGGATCTGATATTGGGTGTTTTAGATCAAGATGGTGATTTAATGCTTTACCATTATGATAAGCGGCGATTTGAAATTGTTAAACAAGCTAAGTAGGGGGTAGCAGCGTAGCATGAGTACACTTTGCTTAGCCCAGCATTAAAGTTGGAGTTTATTGCCGGCTGAAAGGTACTAAAGGGCAATGGCTAAGCTCTCTCCCCTTCAAAATGGAAAACGACGCGCTTTAAACCAAAAATGACATTTTTTGTGTCTCATAGTTTAAACCGTTTTAAATCCTAGCCCAGTTTTTCCATTTGACATTTTAGGTGGAACTCTGGGTTTTTTTACGGGCGTATTCCCAAAAAAAGGGTTATTATCAATCTGGGCCGTCGCAAAATAAATTTTGCACTCCAATGCTGTCGCAAAATAAATTTGGAACGAAAGTCTTCAATATTTATTGTTGATGAGCCTTTTTT
>JAYQWI020000432.1:0-5185 GCA_035871815.2 Candidatus Parabeggiatoa communis | reverse complement strand
TCATTAGCGATTGTCATGCTTATTTTGATCAGCTATATGACAATTGGAGTGCAAGGTAAGTCGTAAAGGGCGCATTCCCAAAAAAAGGGTCATTATCAATCTCAATCAGGCCTTCGCAAAATAAATTTTTCACTAAAATCGCTTTGAAGCAAAATTTAAATTATAAAATCAGATGCTTGAGGACAAAATACCCGATGCTTGAAAACCCGAAAAACAGTCATAGCTGCAGCCACCTTGAAAACTCGAAAAACAGTCATATCAGCACCCACACTTTTGTTTTTGCCAAAAACGTTATCCAAACTATAAAAGATATGACGAGTGTATCCTTTCTATTAAATGATGACTCTTTTCAGGAAAGATCGTTTTCATCATCCTTTCACATGATTGCTCACATACATTTTGTGGGAACCATTGAAGGTGACTACTTACTCAGTCTGAATGAAGTATTGGCAGCAAAGCTTATTGATGCTTATGAAGACGGCATGTCCGATGATAACCTCCGCGAAATAAGAGAAGACTATGGCGACTTTATCAAAGAAGTGTTGAACACCGCAGTGGGCAGGTCAATAACGAAGCTTGAACAAACCTTTGGAAATCTAACTTACACTTACTGCGTACTGGTCTATGGCGAAATAGAATTTCCGGAAGTCTCGTCTGGCGGCGTAAAAATAGAAGGGGAAAACGGGGAAATATTGTGCGGATTTTCCTTAAATCTGGTTAAATTAAAAATAGGGCGGAGACTTGAAGAAGCGAAAGCCGAAAATCTCAGGATGAAAATGGAATTGGACATCGCCCGTAGATTGCAGGAAATGGTGTTACCTTCAGCGAAAGAGCTGAAATTAATCGACGATTTGGATATTGCTGCGTTTATGAAACCGGCAGATGAAATCGGGGGAGATTATTACGATGTGCTTACGCGTGATGGGCACACCTTGATTGGAATTGGCGATGTGACGGGGCATGGACTGGAGAGCGGTGTGCTCATGATGATGACACAGGCCGTTATCCGGACACTGTTGATTCATGGAGAAACAGAATTAAAACAATTTTTAAACACCGTAAATCAGGTTCTTTATAATAACGCGCAACGGATGCAGATCGACAAGATAATGACACTGGTTTTGCTTGAATATCATGCGGGGAAGTTAAGGATAAGTGGGCAACATGAGGAAGTGATTATAATACGCAAAGAGGGGAAAGTGGAATGTTTGGATACCCTAGAACTTGGATTTTTTATTGGTCTAAAAAATGAAAGTGCTCATTTTTTTAATGAGACGACGATATCATTGGAAGTGGGAGAAAGCGTTGTTTTATACACCGATGGCATTACCGAAGCAAGAAATATAGAGAAAAAAATGTATGGACAAAAACGACTTTGTAACGTTATCAATAAATCATGGGATGGTTCGGCTGAACAAATCAAAAACGCAGTGGTAAAAGACGTTTATCGCTATATTGGAAAACAAGAGATACTGGATGATATCACCTTGCTAGTATTCAAACGGCGGCAATAACCTAATTATTAGAGAAACTTAATGAACACTGATAATACACAAGATGCTTATATAGACACAAATACGCTTATTTTTGCCAAGAGTCTTATTTATGCACTAGAAAATATGCTCGGAATACCTTTTGTGTTAGACAAAACCTCTTTTCGAGAAACGGTTTTTTCATCTCCGTTTGATATGATCGCCTATATTCATTTCACGGGTGCTGTACAGGGGGATTATCTACTTGGGCTGGATGAAGTTTTAGCCGCTAAACTCATTGAGGTTTATGAAGAGGGCATGTCCAAAAATGACCTCAGAGAAATGCGGGAGGATTATGGCGGTTTTATCAAGGAATTGTTAAACATTGCCGTAGGGTTGTCCATACCTGAACTCGAACATAAATTCGGAGATTTGACCCACGCTTCAGGAATCGTGATCTATGGAGAAATGGATTTGCCCGATGTCAAGTCTGGAAGCGTACTCATCGAAAGTGAGATGGGAAAAATACTGTGCGGATTTTCATTAAACCTCGCCCAAGTAAAAATAGGGCGGACACTCGAAAAAATTTTGCGTGAACTGGAAAAAATAACCAATGAAGCCAAAACCGCCTGTAAAACGGTTAAAACGGTTTTACGTCTGTTTAACTCCGCATCAATTGCCCTTACCCTTGACGGTAAAATCCTGCCCGGCTGTAGCCATTCACCCGCATCGGTTGTCGGACTGGCTCCAGAACAAGAAATTGTGGGAATGGATATAACCACGCTTTTAGACCTAAATTCTTATGATTCTCACAAGTTAAACCATGTTCTTCAGGATATCAAAAAAAGCGAATCATTTTCTGTTATAGAGATTCCTTTACTGGAACAAACTGAATTTACTAATAAACAGGGCAAAGTATTAAAATTGGATTGGATACCCGTCATTAACGATGAAAACAAGTGTTTGGAAAAACTTCTGGTTGTCATGGAAAATATATCCGAAGCACGTCTTCAGAAACCCTGATTATATAATAGAGTTGTCCGAAAATAAGGGTTTTGTGAAAATAATTTATCGTTCCTTTGCTACAGCAAAGGAATACACACTATGACGCTCCAGCATCACGGATATTTTATCGTTCTAACGCCAGCGTGTAGGGACAATAAAGATTTCTGGTTGCAACAGATTTTTGAGCGATAACAAAGGTTCGCCCTAAATACCCCAATATAGGGTCTATTTGTTATTGAGTGTGAACCCTTGCAAACTCTATGCTATCCCTAAAATCCGTTATAATCAGAAAAATTGCTGTGTACAATATTCAAATCACTCAGAAATTTTTCACCAATATGAAAAAGGAAAAATTAGTGTCGATTAAAACAAGATTGATCAGTAATACGATGTTGATTGTTTCAATCATCTTTATTCTCGTGTTGGCTGCGATTTCTGTTATGAGTATCCGAAATGTAGATAAAAATGTTAAAAAATCAGGACAACACATCCGTAACGCACTCATTGCTAAAGGAAAAACGTTAGTAAATAATAATAGCATGGCCATGCGCGGCATGGCCGAAGACTACGCCATTACCGCTGTTCAATACCTTGTTTCATCAACCGTTCAAGATGATCCAGACATAGAATACGGAATCTATATGGACGCGGATCGGAGAGCCTGGGTAAACGCATCCCCCACAAATCCTTCTGGCAAAATGGAGAATGCTGATTTTATGAACGATCCCATTTCACAATGGGCAGGAACACTGACAACACCGGCTTATCAAAATATTACCTACGGAAATCTGGAAATCATCGAATTTGCGGCACCCGTGATGGTGGTGAACGAAGATGAAGATGAAGATGAAGATGAAATTATGGGGGTGATTCGCTATGGACTCAGTACCCATGCCATGCAGCAAGCATTAAAAGAAGTGCTTGAAAACGGAAATCGTGAACGAAATCAAGCCATTGGAATATTACTGCTTTTGGGCATTTTTTCGCTGACTCTTACTTATTTGATTATTTGGCGTTTGGCATCCACAATCACCCATCCCATCGCTTTGCTGGTGCAGTCAACGAAAGTGATTTCAGAAGGCAATTATGATGTTGAAGTTCAGCGGGAAAGCGATGACGAGATCGGCCATTTAGCGGAAGATTTCGAGTCAATGCGGCTAACCATTCAGAAATATACCAGACACCTCCAAGATTTGGTGGATGAGAAAATGCAGCAAGTCAATGATATTTTAAATAATATCGACCATGGCTTATTCACGATCAATTTAGATGGTTCAGTGAACCAAGAATATTCCAGCCGCGCCAATGAAATCCTGAAAGTAAAAGATGTCGCTTCAAGTTCGCTGGAAGAACTTCTCCGTCTCGATTCAAAACAACAACGGGCTTTTCATATCTGGATGGATTTGGTGAATAAGCGCTATCAAAAGCAAAGATGGAAAAAACTGGCCCGCTTAGCCCCTGTCCATGAATTGACCTTCGGCGATCACGATTCCATTCCTGAATATGTCTCTATTACATACCAAAAAATATATGATAAGCAGAACGAGCTTGCCAAGATTATGATTTTGGTGACGGATGAAACGGAAAAACGCTTGAAAGAGCATCAAATGGAGGAGCAACGAAAAAAACACGACAATGAAATGAATATTGTCTTGGGGCTTGCCAACACACCGCCGGACGAAATTTCAGCATTTATGGAAGATACCACTGAGCGAATGAAAAGAATCCGGCAACAAATCAAAGAATACTCACAGCATCCCCCTAAACAACACCTCTCTGCCAATGAAGCGGATACAATGACAAACGGTTTGGTTAATGCATTATACCGAGATACCCATACCATCAAGGGAAACAGTGGTTCTTATGGTTTTAAACTCTTGTCCGAACATGCCCATAAAACGGAAGACATGCTTGAAAAATTGCGGGATCCCGCACAAACACAGGTATTAGCGGAACTGGTGCTTTGCTTAGACAATATGAATGAAGAGATTGGAGACATTCAGCAAAAGATAAAGCTGATATTTGGCAGAGATGAAAATGTCACCATGCGGATTCCGGCTTCGCATGTGACGAGTATAACAGACTTATGTATGACACTTGACAAGAATCAGCACACCTCTCAAGTGCAAGCACTCATCAATAAATGTATCATGTTATCGTGGATGCCCATCGAAACCATTACCCGAAAATATCAAAAAATCGTCAACCGTGCAGCCCGCAAACAACAGAAAAGTATGGCCTTCGTCGTTAAACCTGAGCATGTCTTTTATCCACCCGATATTTTTATTGATATTGATGACGCCTTAATTCATCTGGTACGCAATGCGGCAGATCACGGGATCGAAAAACCGGAAGTTCGCGAAGAACTGGGCAAGGGAAAGGGACATATTACTTTTGAATTTGCGGATAGGGATGGTAGTCGAATCATTACCCTCTCGGATGACGGAAAAGGAATTGATACCGAAAAACTCGTAGAAACCTGCATCAGAAAAGGCGTTGTAACCTTGGAAAAAACGCTCAATTTCAGTGAACAACAAAAACGGGAACTCATTTTTGCCGCGGGCGTATCCACCTCCGATGAAATAACCGAACTGTCAGGCCGGGGAGTTGGCATGGACATTGTTCGGGAAAAAATCGAAAATCTTGGCGGAACGATTTCTATTGATTCTAAGATAGGCGTGGGCACAAAGATTACACTTGTTTTACCC
>JAYQWI020000431.1:0-31283 GCA_035871815.2 Candidatus Parabeggiatoa communis | reverse complement strand
TATGTCAGGCTGTTACTTGGGCTAGGATTGCGTTCATTCAGTGTCAATCCAGAAGCCTATTTAGAAGTGAAACAAATTATTAATAATAGCCATCTCAATAACTTGCTTCGCCTGACTCCTAAAATATTAAAAATGAGTTCTAAAGCTGATATTGCTGATTTATTGGAAACGATTAATGCTTGAACGGGTTGAATTTATCAACCCGTTTTACAACAAGATATTAAAAGGATAATCAGTATTGTTCAGGAATATTAATTAATCACTCAAAACGCTGATGACGCTAAAGCCATGACACTACTGATTTCATTTTGATTCCAATCATTTCAACCTCAATCTTATCTATTTTGTTTATCCTGCCTTTTTTACCCTTGTTCAGCCTTCTTCCTTAAGGGAGAAGGCTTTTTTTATGTCTCCGTTCGGTGGCAACGGCCCACCCCTTAACTTATAACTGATAACTGATGACGACACTCCCTCCTTTAGATTCCTTACAGGATGCCCTAGAAAAAGGTTCTAGGGCGGAAATTGAGGATATCGTCGAAAAATTACATCCCTCTGAAATTGCGGATTCTTTAGAAGCCTTACCCAAAAAGCAACGGGATAATCTGTGGCAACAGGATAGTCTTGATCAAAAAGCTGTCCTACCCTACGTCAGCGACGGTGTGTCGGGAGAATTAATGCTCAATATGCCGCCTACTGAATTGGCGAGTGCTGTTCAAAGTATGGCTACTGACGATGCCGTAGATGTGTTGCAAAATTTGCCTGACGATGTTGTAGAACAAGTTTTACCCGCAATGGATAGGCACCACTATAGCCGTTTAAGGCAAGTGCTCTTTTATCCGGAAAATTCGGCTGGCGGTTTGATGAATACTGATCTCTTAACCGTGCGTACCGAAATGACTTTAAAGCAGGTACTACGTTATCTGCGTCGTTTTGATAAATTACCTGAAAAAACGGATGTGTTGATGGTGGTAGACAATAATAACCTTTATAGAGGGATGTTATTGATAACGGATTTATTGACGAGTAAGCCCAATTTAACGGTTGAACAAGTGATGTTTACCGAGATAGAAGCTATTGAAGCGCAGATGTCTGCTCATGATGTCGCCCTCTTGTTTGAACAACGTGATTTGCTGTCTGCCCCGGTGGTTGATGAGCAAGGTATTTTAGTCGGTCGTATCACGGTTGATGATGTCGTTGACGTGATTCGCGCTGAAGCCGATCATCATTTAATGGGCCGTGCTGGTTTAGACGAAGATGATGATATGTTTGCTCCTGTGTTAGCAACAACCCGTAATCGCGCTTTATGGTTAGGGGTCAATTTGGCAACGGCATTTTTGGCGGCTTATGTCATCGGTTTATTTGAAGCCACTTTAGAAAAAATGGTCGCTTTGGCCGTCCTCATGCCTATCGTTGCCAGTATGGGCGGTATTGCTGGCAGTCAAACTTTAACCATTGTCATTCGTGGTATGGCCGTGGGACAAATTACACATACCAATACCCCTTTTTTACTGAGAAAAGAATTGGTCGTCAGTCTTTTAAATGGTGTCATTTGGGCCTTAGTCGTCGCCGTTATTACCCTCTTGTGGTTTGGTAGTCTCAAACTGGGGTTAATTATTGGAGCAGCCCTGATCATTAATTTGTTCTGTGCCGCCTTATCGGGAGTATTAATTCCTTTTTTGCTTCAACGTTTATCCATCGATCCCGCACTAGCTTCTAGCGTGACCTTAACCACGATTACCGATGTTGTTGGATTTGGGACGCTTTTAGGATTAGCAACGATATTATTGAATATTTGACGACGAATCGCGAATGGTTATAAAAAAAAGACATGAATGCATGCAACGTTTGGAACGTCTGGAACGCCTGCTTTAAATTATGACCGATTCGCTATTCGCGATGTGTTATTACCCCAAATAAGTCATTGAAAAACCATTCACATTCACTAGAATAACAACAACCTGATGCTTTTTAGCATAAGCATCAAACTGGGGTTTATAGTGTTCTATAAAATCAAGTTCATCCCATGCCGAAGTCAAAAATAAAGTCCTGCTATTTTCCTCCAAACATTCCAGCCAATAAGTCATCGTCTGTTTGGCAACGAAACAAAAACCGCCCTCTCCATCCCATTTGTTCAATGCCATTGAAAGACAAAGTGGTTGGCAAGAACCATTGCTATCAACAGGAATTAGATGAGCCGGTTGCCCCATGGCAACATGATTCAGTTTGCTGGTCAGCAAGTCGATATGGAGTGACTCACTTTCCTTGAAGATTTGAAAGACTTCCTGAGCGAGTAGCTCGAAAATATCGGCTAACTCAGGTGTCTTTTGCTGCATCACATCAAGTACCATTTTCATACTCGTTTCGAGCAATTGTTTGCGATGTTGAGACATTTCCCACCTCTCATTTAAATTATGGCCCCGTGATTCTAACCTCTCAATCAGACGGTTATACCCTTCCAGATTGAGCATTGTTATGGTTTTCTTAGTAAAGGCCTTTTTAACCGGTTCTGGTAAGAGACTTCTCGGAAGTCGTTTTTCTAACCAGACTACTTTTTTCCGATGAGAAAATCCATTGTAGCCAGTATCAGTGCTACTAGCCGTCTCATCATATTGAGGAGCAAAAAAATAAGACGAGTCTATTCTACCCACGGCGATTTCTAAGCTATCCTCTTTAAACGGTACAACCAAAACGACATCACCAATCTGTATTTCCTCCCTGAACTTCCAAATGGTATTAGATGAGTCACGACAAAACGGATCGCCATAGTCAGAAATATAGAGGGCGAACACTTTTTCATAGATTGTACTTCTCTCACAGGAATAGAGATCACCAATGCCTGGCCAACCAATAGCGATAAAACCCTCATCCAAAAATTGACTCATCCTATTAATACCGTGAGGATAAGGTCTTAATATCCAACCATTCATAATATTTCATCCTCTGTTGTTTCATGCAAAAGTTTTTGTGTGCAAAAGTCGTTCATAAGTTCACTAATTTTATGAAAAATAATTTCAGAACTTCAGAAGTTCATGTCAATATATTTTATTACGGCGCTTTTGGGCAACTTGGGTAACTTAAACTGCGTTAACCATAAGGCACGATTTGTCGCTGCCCATTCTGAAACACTATATCAGGGTATGGCTTTAGCCATAGCCATAATTAGTTTATTATACCAACAATTGCTTTTCCAAGGCACGTTTTAGAGAATGACACTCCGTTTTCATTTGCACCAATGATTTATCTGCTTTATCAAGTGCCCCTTCACGTCCTTGAGTTTCCAATAGTTTGCATAACGCCACGACACGCTGCGCCCCTAAAATCGCACTAGCACCTTTAAACTTATGGGCCGCTAAATACAAGGCTTCACCATCTTGCGAAGTCAAAGCCTCTTGTAATGCTTTTAAATAGCTGGGTAACTCTTGCAAATACAAATCTATAATCCAATTGATTTTGCTCGCTTGGAGATTCTGGCGCATCTCATTTAACACATTGAAATTTATGGGACTCTCTTCATCAGTCACTCGTGAGTCTGTGTTCTGTTTTTCAGGTTCAACTGACGATTCAGTTTGAGGCGCTAAGTATTCAGTATCATAATGATGAACGTTTGATCGCTTGACTTGATGGGCTCCATAACGTCTTGATTCCAGTAAATAAGTTTTGGCATTCTGATTTTCTAGCCAAACGGCTAATATTTTTTCAAGTTCTTTAAGAACAAGCGGTTTAGTCAAATAATCATCCATACCTGCCGCTAAACACCGATCACGAGTTGATGGCATCACATCAGCCGTAATCGCAATGATGGGGACAGGCGGTTTACCGCGTTGTTTCTCAAGTTCACGTATTTTTTGCGTGGCAGTATACCCATCGACTTCAGGCATATTACAATCCATAAAAATCAAGTCAAAATCTTGTTGCGCCACGGCTTTGATAGCTTCTAAACCATTACCGGCATGATGGACGTGACAACCCAGTTGGGTTAATGTTGTTCCCGCAACTTCTTGATTAATCAGATTATCTTCTGCCAACAAGACTTGCCAGCGTGGTATTTGCTCCTGAGCTTCGCTCTCGAAATGCGCCAAGCTGTCCTCATTGTCCCCATTTTCAATCGCAGCGAGTAAACCCGTTAACAAATCAGCTTGAAATAGGGGTTTATTTAAATAGCCCGCCAATTGTTTCAGAATGTGTGGCTGGAAAGGTTCTTGTAACGTTGTCATCATCACAAGCAAAAGTTCAGCAAACTGAGGTTCCGCTTTAATCTTTTGTAACAAAGCTAAACCATCTTCCAACTTTGGCATTTCTGCATCAATTAATGCCATTTGAAATGGTTTACCTTGTTCCACAGCCTCATAAAGGCATATTAAGCCTGACTCGCACGAGCCAACGGTTTCCGCCTCTATCTGTATTGCCCTCGTTTCGTCAAGTAAAATCTGCCGACTCGTCGCATTATCATCAACAATAAGCAATTTCAGACCCCGTAATTTTTCAGTGAACTGTAACTCATTATTATTTATAATTTTTTCAGTTTTTACCCCATTTTGGGTTTCAATAACCGACTTTTCAGACTCTGATAAGTGATCGGAATTCACTGATAACGCTTTATCAAAAGGCAGTTTAAACCAGAACGTACTCCCTTTTTCAGACTTACTTTTTAAATCAATTTCTCCCCCCATTTTATGTACCAATTGACGGGAAATGAATAAACCTAGCCCAGTTCCTTGATACTGAGCCCTCTCACTTTGATAATAAAGTTGAAATAAATGGTTACGCACACTGGAATCAATACCTATACCGGTGTCTATGATTTCAAAGTATAAAACAACCTCCGTTGTGGTTTCGCTGCTTTTAGAGACACGCAACAAGACTTCACCGCTCTGAGTAAACTTAATCGCATTACCTAATAAATTATTAAGAATTTGTTGTAAACGATTTGGATCACCTCGCACTATTTTGGGTAAAGCTAATGGCACAGAACCTAATATTTCTAGGCCCTTACTCTGAGCCGATGTGGCAAATAAATTCACAATCTCTTCAATTAATCTTCGTGGTTCAAATTCAATAATGTTGAGACTTAACCCTTTACCCGCTTCAATTCTGGAAAAATCCAAAATATCGTTGATCACAGTCAACAACACTTGACCCGAATTTTCTATCATCTGAATATAGTGTTGTTGTTGGCGCGTCAATGTTGTTTTACGTAATAATCCGGCGACACCCAGTACCCCATTCATGGGAGTACGAATTTCGTGACTCATAGCGGCCAAAAAGAGACTTTTGAAGCGGTTAGCAGCTTCAGCGGCTTCTTTATTTTTTTGCAATTCAATCTCTGCCTCTTTGCGATCAGTTATATCACGCAAAGAAGCAAGGATTAAGCGCTCATTTTCCCAATCGATATAGGATAATTGTAATTCACCAACATGAGGTTCATTTTCTAAATCTTTAAACTTAAATTCGATTTTATTTTCGACATCAAAAGGGCCACAGAAATTTTTGCCAATTAATTCGCCAGGTTGTGCTTTATAGAGATTTTCAGCGGCCGGATTAACAAAACGAATTAAGCCTTCTTCATTACAAACCAAAATGGCATCACGACTATTTTCAATAATGGAATGACATTTCTTCTCACTTCGCCGCAATGATTCTTTAATCTGTTGACGTGCCAAAGTGCCCCGAATACTATCGCCTATCACTTTTAAAACCGAAATTTGGTGGGGTGTCCACTGACGGCACCCGTGACAATCATCTAAGCCAATAAATCCCCAAAATTGCCCATTAAAATGGATGGGGACAATTAAAATAGAAATCACCTGATATCCGGATAATAAAGAATAAATCGGTTCAGGAAAATCAGATACCAATCCCGCGATAGGCTTTCCTTTCTCAAAAATATCATGCCAACCCGGTAAGTAATGCGCATAAGAAAGGTTTTTAAACTGATGCGGCGTATTATAAGGTTGATATTGCTCATTTACCCAAATAAATCTTTGATTGATAACCGATTCACCGCTTTCAGGCAGAACATGATTTTCAAAAATATAGGCCCGATCGACGACAATAAGACGTGCTAACTGTGCCAGTGCTGAAGATATAGCGCTATCATAATTAGACACCGTTAACAAAGTATGTGTGATCTGAGCCACTCCCTGACAGAGGCGTTGTTGCTCATCTAGGTATTCATCAAATTGCTTGCGCTCTGTAATATCTGTATTAGTACCCACCATACGATAGGCACGTCCTTTGCTATCACGCATTGCCGTACCGCGCACAATCATCCAGCGAACATGGCCTTGCTGATCCAAACGGCGATATTCTATTTCAAAGTGAGCAGTGCGTTCTTGCAAATAATCTCGTAAAGCCTCGCGTAAACGTTGCACATCATCGGGATGGACGACGGCCATCCACGCTTCTAATGGGTTAGCAAGTTCAACATCATTCAAACTGAGTAAAAGCTTTAAATGAGGCCCTAAATACATCTCATTGGTTTTAAGATTCCAATCCCACACCCCTGTTTTGCCAGCACGAACCGCTAATATATAGCGATCTTGACTTAGCTTGAGAGATTCTTCAAACTGTTTGCGCTCTGTGATATCGTAAGCAATTTCCAAGCGCACTAATCGTCCATCAACCCAGCGAATAGCACGATCATGGACAATATACCACCTTCCCGTCAAGGTGCTATAACACTCCCACTTATGCGACGCGTTCTCTCCCTTTTCGGTTAAAACGGAATGCTTGCTACAAAAAGGACAAGGGCTGTTTTTCTGCAAAAACGCTTTCCAGCAAATTTTGCCAACCAGATCACCAAAAAGTTTCTGCCCATATTGGTTTTCATAGAGAATTTCATAGGTTTCAAGATCAGCGACATACACCAGTGCTTCCAAACTATCCAGTATCAGCAACAAACTTTCATGGCCTGACTGCATTTTCAGGCCAATGTTTTTGCGCGCAAAAACATTGGCCTGAAAAGTTGTTTTTGGCAACAAAGTCATCGCTTGCTCTTTATAAGCACTGATTTCAGTCACTACTGCATAAAAGCCCTTGGCCTCTGGTACAACTGTCGTTTTCCATAACAACCAATGATAATGGCCTTGTTGATCTTGACAACGCATTTCAAACGACATTTCAGACTGTGAATGATTCAGTTGTGAAAGCGCCAATTCAATTGCAGGGCGATCTTGAGGATGAACTAACTCTAAAAGATGGGGCCAAAGCAACTGTGATTCGGTATGACTTTGTGAGTCAAGTGCAGTACGACCTAAGACTTGAGCCAAGGCTGGTGTGACCTGCTTAAATTTCCCGCTAAAATCGACAAAACATAGCATCAAAACGTTCCATAATGATAAATTTGTATAGTCCATAAAAATCGCCCCATTTGTTTGTAGACCGTTCTATGTTCAGGAGTTGCAGTATTTCAGTCAGTATTTCAGGAGTAATGCGTTATTTAATAATAAAATCAATAATATACTAATCCATTATCAATCAATATCAATCATGACAATCAGTCAAATCCGCGTTCTATCCCCCCATTGCAAGACGACCAAAATCTCTTCCATTCTTCATAATTTTTAATTTTTAATTGTTCACAACATGCCCACATCGTCCTTTTATCAAAGTCCCCACGCCTTCATCAGTCAATATTTCTAACAACACGGCATGTTCAACGCGCCCATCAATAATATGGGCAGTCTGCACACCACCCCGTACCGCGTCTAAAGCACAATGCACTTTAGGCAACATACCCCCCTCAATCGTGCCATCTTTAACCAAAACTTGCACACTTGAAGCATCCAAACCTGTCAACAACTCACCTTGTTTGCTTAATACGCCTGCCGTATTCGTCAATAACATCAATTTCTCAGCTTTGATAACCTCTGCTAACTTGCCAGCCACCAAATCGGCATTAATATTATAAGATTGTCCATCATCACCCACGCCAATCGGCGCAATCACGGGAATAAAATTGCCATGAATCAATAAATCAATCACCGACGTATCGAAACTGGCAACCTCACCGACATGTCCGATATCAATGATTTCAGGCGCATTCATTTCAGGATTATCACGAGTAAAAGTCAATTTACGGGCATGAATCAAGTCAGCATCCTTACCAGTCAACCCAACTGCCGATCCGCCATGACGATTAATCAAAGTCACAATTTCCTTATTTACCAAACCGCCAAGCACCATTTGCACCACATCCATGGTTTCAGTATCAGTAACACGCATACCTTGGAAAAATTCACTCTCTTTGCCTAATCGCTTTAACAATTGAGCAATTTGCGGCCCACCGCCATGCACTACAATAGGATTCATCCCCACGCGCTTCATCAAAACCACATCGCGAGCAAAACTATTTTTCAGCGTTTCATCCACCATCGCATTGCCACCATATTTGATGACAAATGTTTTACCCACAAACCGATTAATATAGGGCAAAGCCTCAATCAAAACATGAGCGATATTTTGTGCAGAAGAAGTGGTTAAAGACATGTTAGTCACCTTTTATCAGTTTTAATGGTTAATGGTTAATAGTTAATAGTTAATAGTTAATGATTAATGGTTCTTAATGGTTAATGATTCTTAATGCTTAATGGTTCTTAATGGTTAATGGCTTATGGCTTGCCCCATAAGTTAAAAGAACAAAACCCTTACAGGTTTAAACCCTCTCGTTCTGAGGCAACTCCCAAATAATAATATACCCGTTTGGCACCCTTCAAATTATTCTAAAAATGGGCTCATCAAGTGGGATTGATCCTAGCATAAGAGGCTGGCATGTAGAGGCAATCCCACTTAGATGAGCTGGTGGTATATTATTTTGGAGTTACCTGACAGGTTTAACTCGTCGAGTTTTGTTTTAACCATTAACCATTAATCATTTTCCGTAGGTTTCACTGGCTCAACGTCCCAAATTTCCTCTGCATATTCGCGAATAGTGCGATCTGAGGAGAATTTACCCATATTCGCTACATTGATAATCGCTTTGCGCGTCCATTCATCAGGCCGTCGATAGAGTTCCTCTACACGTTGTTGACAAAGCACATAATCGGCATAATCTGCCAATAGCATGAAATAATCATTGCTGTGTGTGAGTGTGTCAACAAGCGGTTGGAAAAGTGAGGGTTCTTCTGGATAAAAATACCCTGAAGTGATCATGTCTAAAACTTGTTTCAGTTCAGGATTTCTATGATAGTACTCCCAAGCATTATAACCGCGTTGTTTGAGATCGGCCACGCCTTCAGCAGTTAAACCAAAGATAAAGATGTTATCGGAACCCACTTCGTCACGAATTTCGATATTAGCACCGTCTAATGTGCCAATGGTTAAAGCACCATTCAGGGCCAGTTTCATATTGCCAGTGCCAGAAGCTTCTGTGCCAGCCGTGGAAATTTGCTCTGAAAGATCAGCCGCGGGAATAATCCGCACCGCTTTGGAAACGTCATAATTTGGAATAAACACCACTTTTATTTTTTCACCAATCATGGGATCGTGGTTGATGACATCCGCGACGCTGTTGATGAGTTTAATAATGAGTTTGGCTATCGCATAACCAGGTGCCGCTTTACCAGCAAAAATCACCGTGCGCGGTACAACATCCAAATTGGGATTGGCACGAATACGATTGTAGTGCGTGATCACATACAGTAGGTTAAGCAATTGTCGCTTGTATTCGTGTATTCGCTTGATTTGTACATCAAACAAAGACTTAGGATTGATTTCGAGATTCAATTGTTTCTTGATAAAGGCCGCAAGTGCTTGCTTGTTGCTTTGCTTGATGCTTTGAAACCGCGCACAAAAGGCTTTATTTTCCGACAAGGGTATCAGTTTTTTCAGATGCGATAGTTCGGTTGTCCACTCTTTGCCAATCTGTTCCGTAATCAGTTGTGCCAGTTTTGGATTCGCTTCGTTGAGCCAACGGCGTGGTGTTATCCCATTCGTTTTGTTAATAATTCTACTTGGAAAAAAGCTTTCAAAATCAGCAAAGATAGTGGTTTTCATCAGGTGGGTATGCAATTTTGCCACACCATTGATTTTGTGACTTCCCACGACAGCAAGATGCCCCATACGAATATGTTTTTCGCCCTCTTCACCAACAATCGACATGCGCCGTAGCGCCTCCATATCTCCAGGATAGTGATAGCTTACGTCTTTCATAAAGTGATGATTGATGTCATAAATGATCAAGAGGTGGCGCGGCAACAGTTTTTCAAATAACGACACAGGCCAGGTTTCTAAGGCTTCTGGCAATAAGGTGTGGTTAGTATAAGCAAAGATACGCACACTGATATCCCACGCTTCTTCCCAAGACAGGTGGAAACGATCTAATAACAATCGTAGTAATTCAGGAATCGCTAAAGCCGGGTGGGTGTCATTGAGTTGAATGGCGATTTTATCAGGTAAACCACGAATATCATCGTGATCGTTGAGATAGCGGCGGATAATATCTTGTAGAGAAGCCGAGACAAAAAAATACTCCTGACGAAGGCGCAATTCGCGGCCCATCTGAGTCGTATCATCGGGATACAACACTTTGGAGAGATTTTCAGAGTGGTTTTTATCTTCCACCGCTTTGATGTAATTACCCTCATTAAAATATTGCAAGTTGAAATCACGCGAAGATTTAGCCGCCCACAGGCGCAGGTTGTTGACAGTAGAAGTCGCATAACCGGGAACGGGCGTATCATAAGCCATTGCCATGACATCATCGGCATCTTTCCAATGATAAGCCTTATGCCCTTTTTCATCTTCATATTCCACGACATATCCACCAAAATGGACTTGATACAATACCTCAGCACGCGCAAATTCCCAAGGATTGCAATAGCGCAACCAATTATCGGGATGTTCAACTTGATAGCCGTTATAGAAACGCTGGTAAAACATACCATATTCATAACGGATGCCGTAACCATAACCGGGCAAACTCAAGGTTGCCATAGAATCCAGAAAACAGGCGGCTAATCGACCTAATCCACCATTTCCCAGCGCCGGATCCTCTTCAAGTTCAGCAATGCAATCTAATGAAATACCCAGTTCTGTGAGTGCTTGACGGCATTCGTCATAGATATCCAGAGTGAGCATACTTTTGACGAGACTGCGTCCCATGAGAAATTCCAAGGACAAGTAATAAACGCGCTTAGTATCTTGTCGATAATACTCATTCATGGTGGCCATCCAGCGTTCCGTCAATTGCTTTCTTAACATATAGGACAAGGCCTGAAACCAGTCTCGATCTGTTGCGGTATGAGGCGTTTTAGCGATGATATAACGCAAGTGATTGAGTATATTCTGTTTAATGGTTTTAACATCTAAACCAGATTTCTTGTTATCCAATGTTGGTTTACTTTTCATGGGTATCTCTCTAAAATCCCTCAACATTTTCCAAAGAGGGCTTAAAACATAATTAATTTCGCCAACCCCGAAGGGGTTGAATGTGAATAGCCCCAGGTGAAACCTGGGGGAATAAATCGAATCAACCGAAACAACCCCGAAGGGGGTTGAATGTGAATAGCCCCAAACTTGAGTTTGAATAGGCGTTGCAAACTTGAGTTTGAATTGGCATTGCAAACGAAAGTGGCTACGAAAGCCCAGACAAACTATTCATCTGTCACACAACCTTCAGAAGCGTTTTTGACGTTTTTGATGTATTTATATAATGTGCCTCGCGTTGCTTTGTAAGGCGGCATCGTCCATTGCGCGAGACGTTGGGCAAGTTCTTCATCGCTGAGTGCGACGCTTAAATTTTGGTTTTGCGCGTCAATGGTAATGATATCGCCATTTTTGAGCAGAGCAATAGGGCCACCTTCTTGGGCCTCTGGCACAATATGGCCGACAATAAACCCATGTGAGCCGCCGGAAAAACGGCCATCGGTGAGTAACGCTACCTCTTTACCTAAGCCTGCCCCGACGATAGCGGAAGTTGGTGTCAACATTTCTGGCATACCAGGGCCGCCTTTAGGGCCTTCGTAACGAATCACCACGACATCGCCTTTGATAATCTCTTGACGTTCTAGCGCACTGAGCATGTCTTCTTCACAGTCGTAGACTTTTGCTGGCCCTTTGAAGCTTAAACCCTCTTTACCCGTTATTTTGGCAACCGCACCACCGGGGGCAAGATTACCGTTAAGTATCTGAATATGTCCGGTAGCTTTGATAGGCTTTTCTAAGGGGCGAATGATTTCTTGGCCTTCACTTAATCCGGCTAAATCGGCTAGATTTTCCGCTACCGTTTTGCCGGTTACGGTTAAACAGTCACCATTGAGTAGACCTTTTTCTAACAAGTATTTCATGACTGCCGGAATACCGCCTATTTTGTGGATATCTTCCATCACGTATTGTCCACTCGGCTTGAGATCGGCTAGAAAAGGGACACGCTCACTGACTTTTTGAAAGTCATCCAGGGTGAGTTCAAGCTCTACGGATTTTGCCATAGCAATCAAATGGAGTACAGCATTCGTAGAACCGCCTAATGCCATAACAATCACCATAGCATTTTCAAAGGCAGCACGAGTCATAATATCGCGAGGCTTGATGTCTTTTTCTAACAAGTTGCGGATTGCAGCGCCGGCTTGAAAACATTCTTCTAGTTTACCGGGGTATTCAGCAGGAGTAGAAGAACTATAGGGTAAACTCATGCCTAAAGCTTCTATTGCAGAAGCCATTGTGTTAGCGGTGTACATGCCACCACAGGCACCAGCGCCGGGGCAAGCATGTTTCACAACATCTTGACGTTCTGCTTCACTGAGTGTGCCAGCAAGACATTGTCCATAAGATTGAAAGGCTGAAACAATATCTAAAGGGTTATCGTTTTGATCGTGCCCTGGTTTGATTGTGCCACCATAAATCATTAGGGCAGGGCGGTTAAGTCGCCCCATTGCCATAATGCAGCCAGGCATATTTTTATCGCAGCCCGGCAGGGAAATGTTGGCATCATACCATTGCGCTTCCATCATGGTTTCAATGGAATCAGCAATTAAATCACGCGATTGTAGTGAGAAACTCATACCGCGTGTGCCCATTGATATCCCATCACTGACACCGATGGTATTAAAACGCATCCCCACCATACCTGCGGCTATCACGCCTTCTTTGACTTTAGTGGCTAAATCCATTAAGTGCATATTACAAGTGTTGCCATCATACCAGACGCTGGCAATGCCCACTTGTGCTTTATTCATATCTTCTTCAGTTAAGCCCGTGCCATAGAGCATAGCTTGAGAAGCACCCTGTGATTTGGGTTGGGTGATTTTGGAACTGATTTTATTCAGTGGGTTTGCCATTTAGTGGTGTCTCCCTGTGTTGTTAATTGTTAATTATTAATTATTAATTTATAATGCTTAATGGTTAATAAACTTGTCAGAACGAGAGGCTTCTATGTAGGGTGGGTAACGTGTGTTTGTTGCCCACCATTCTCATTAAAAAGTTTGTTCCCGCGTTTAGTATATATGCCCCGCCATAAGCCATTAATCATTAAGCATTAAAACGAGTATAGTATGTATAATTTACTTCAAGTGTAGTGGTTCGTATTGATGTTGGAATGATTGATCAGCGTAAATCAGGCCATAATCTGTATTTAGCGAAGCTAAATATCAGCGTTCTATTTGTTTTTATAGCGCGCATTCAAAAAAAATGGGACCTTCGCAAAATAAATTTGGAACGAAAATCGGGTTGCTGCAAAATAAATTTTGCACTCCAATTGGGCCGAAGTAAAATAAATTTGTAACGAAAAATAGAGCCTTCAAGATTTATTAGGAATTCAAGATTTATCAATATTGGAGTTCAAGATTTATCTTGATAAACAATGAAATGCGCCCGTTTTTCTATAAAATAGAGACGCATGACAATGCATCTCTACGAGCGCGAAATTAGATATCACTTATCATTATAAATTAAGATGAGTGGTGGGCAACAATCGTTGCCTACCCTACATTGAAAATTCTGAATTTATGAACACAACTCGCTGGTTAGCCCCTGCTAAACTTAATTTATTTCTGCATATCACAAAACGACGCGCAGATGGTTATCATAACCTACAAACCCTTTTTCAATTTCTTGATTATTGCGATATACTGCATTTTAATGTGCGCCACGATGGGCAAATATCTTGCCAGTCCAATGCTGAAAATTTGCCCCCAACACAAGATTTAGTTTGGCGAGCAGCGACTTTGCTCCAACAAAGCAGTGCAACGCATTTTGGAGCCGATATCCGAGTTGAAAAAAAAATACCCATGGGGGGCGGCTTAGGCGGTGGTAGCTCCGATGCCGCGACGACTCTCTTGGCATTAAATGAACTTTGGCAATTACACTGGCCCCATGAGGCACTGGCTCAGCTTGGTTTAACTTTAGGTGCTGATGTACCCGTGTTTGTGTATGGCCATGCGGCTTGGGCAGAGGGCATCGGTGATGAATTAACGCCGGTAACACTTGAAGAACCTTGGTTTTTGGTCATTCACCCCGGTTGCCCAGTTTCAACTGCAAAAATTTTTTCAGCTCTGGACTTGACACGCGATTCAATTCCTATCATAATGCGCGACTTTATTGCAGGGCATTGTACAAATGTGTGTGAGCCGGTAGTGCGTCGTCACTATCCACAAGTCGGCCAAGCACTTGATTGGCTTAATCAATTTCATCCCGCACACTTAACGGGAACAGGTGCTTGTTTATTTGCGCGATTTGAAAACGCTGTACAAGCGAACGAAATCTTAGCAAAATTACCGAGTCAATGGGATGGTTTTGTCGCACAGGGTAAAAATATCTCACCGGCAATAAAATCTTCACAACAGCATAAATAACATGCTAGAATGCTCATTCTGCATTTTTGGGGTGTGGCCAAGTGGTAAGGCACCGGGTTTTGGTCTCGGGATCCCAGGTTCGAATCCTGGCACCCCAGCCACTTATTCTTCTACGCCATCTCTTCTACTATACAACTTCGCGGGAAAATCAATGTGTCTAGCCGAATGGTGGTCTTTACGGGTAATGCTAACCCAGCTTTAGCGAAAGCGGTATGCAATCATCTCAATTTACCCTTAGGCAAGGCGGTGGTTGGTAGTTTTAGTGACGACGAAATTATGATAGAAATCCGCGAACATATACGCGGTAAAGATGTTTTTATTATCCAGCCCACCTGTAGGCCTACCAATGATCATTTGATGGAATTACTCGTTTTAGTTGATGCCGTGCGTCGAGCCTCAGCTGGCCGTGTGACAACTGTTATTCCCTATTTTGGTTATTCCCGTCAAGATCGCCGCACACGATCCGCTCGTGTTCCCATCACTGCTAAAGTTATCGCCAATATGATCGCGAGTGTTGGTACAGATCGTGTACTGACAATGGATTTACATGCTGATCAAATTCAAGGTTTTTTTGATTTACCGGTAGATAATGTTTATGCATCACCGATTTTAGTCAGCGATATTTGGCGACAGGAATATCCCAATTTAATTGTTGTCTCACCAGATGTTGGTGGCGTGGTTCGTGCCAGAGCTTTAGCTAAGCAACTTGATGATGCCGATTTAGCGATAATTGATAAGCGTCGTCCTCGTCCGAATGAAGCGATTGTGATGAACATCATTGGCGAGATAGAAAACCGTACTTGTATTATCATTGATGATATGATTGATACGGCCGGTACTTTATGCGAAGCCGCCGCTGCTCTGAAAGGACATGGTGCCGCTAAAGTCGTTGCTTATTGTACCCATCCAGTATTATCTGGCAATGCGGTTAAGAACATTGAAGCCTCAGCACTGGATGAAATCGTGGTAACCGATACGATTCCTTTAAATGAAAATGCAGCGGCCTGTCCGCGCATTCGTCAACTGAGTATTGCCGAAATGCTGGCAGAAACCATGCGCCGCATTAGTGAAGAAGAATCGGTCAGTTCCTTGTTTATGGACTAAATTGTCAATTATCATCATTCTAATAATTCAAACATCGCAAAATTCAATACAGAACCCTAGCTTTTTTCAAAAAGCTGGGGTTTTTGATTTTGGGGATAGTGTTGAATATCCGCCCGATATTGATAGTTGATAATTGATAATTTGATAATTGATAATTGAAATAACATGCAAACTTTTGAACTTGATACTCAACTGCGTACTGAAAGAGGTAAGGCTGAGAACCGCCGTCTGCGTCGTGCCGGTTATGTGCCTGCTGTCATGTATGGTGCAGGTAAAGAACCTATTGCATTAAGCCTTTCCCATAACGAATTGCTTAAAAGATTAGAAAATAAAAGCTTTTTCTCGCGGATATTAACGGTTAACATTAATAATCAAGCCGAAAAAGCGGTACTTAAAGATTTACAGCGTCACCCTTATCGCCCCTTAATCTTGCATATGGATTTACAACGCATCAGTGAGACTGAAAAATTGCAGATGCTTATGCCTTTACACTTCATTAATGAGGACAAATGTGTAGGGGTAAAACAAAACGCTGGTGTGATTTCACATCATGAAAATGAAGTTGAAATACGTTGTTTGCCGAAAGACTTGCCTGAATCTATTGAAGTTGATTTAGAGGCAATCGACATCAATCAGATTCTACATTTATCTAATTTAGTATTGCCAGAGAATGTGGAATTGGTGGCTTTAGGACAAGGGAAGACGGGGCCTGATTTGCCGGTCGTTTCGGTACATTTAGCCCGTGGTACTAAGACTGCTGATGAACTGGCTAAAGAAGAAAACACGGAATAACAACAAGGGTGATAACTCAGTGTGTCTATTGCACTTATAATCGGGTTGGGTAATCCCGGCCCCCGTTATTTTACAACTCGCCATAATGTCGGCTTTTGGTTAGTCGATCAAATGGCAGGACAGGCTCACGAACAATTTCGTCACGAAGCGAAATTTTATGGTGAAGCCTGTCGTGTTGAAATGTCCTCGAACCCTTTTGAGAAAAAGAGGGAATCCCTCACTTCTCCTTCTTCAATGTGTTGGTTGCTCAAACCGAATACATTCATGAACCGTAGCGGACAAGCCGTTGTTGCCTTAGCTAACTACTATAAAATCCCCGTGGAGCAAATTTTAGTGGTTCATGATGATCTGGATTTTCCCCCAGGTATTGTTCGTCTTAAAAAAGGGGGGAGCGATTGTCGGCATAATGGTTTAAAAGATATTATTGCTCATCTCGGTAGTAATCAGTTTATGCGGTTACGATTCGGTATTGGCCATCCGGGACATAAAGATCAAGTGGTGAATTATGTTTTGAATGCCCCAACCCATGACGAGCAAACGGCTATTGAAGGCGCTATGAATGCCGCGCTAGAAGTGATGCCGCTGATAATGGCGGGAGAGCTTAATAAGGCTATGCAACAATTGCATAGTTAGCAAGAAAGGGCGAACACGCAAGGGGGCAGGCAGCCGCTACAAGATTTGGCGTAGGGGCTGCTCTTGCATGTTCGCCCTCCCCTTTCATCCGTTATAATCAGAAAAAATAATCTGCCACTCATTGAATTGGATAAATCGTAAGTACCCGTCCACATATTTATCAAAAATAAAGTGAATAATAAACAATCGTTTTCGTCGCCAAAATACCGAAAAGATTTCTGCACGGGTACGTAGCCCTTTCACCCTGATGGCATGAAAAATAACGATTTTTACAAACCGCTTCACTGAACAGTGTTCGTATTCTTATAAATCCATTTTAAATTCAAATGTTTATGTAATTTTTCAATCAAGACATCCGTCTTAAAGGGTTTAGCAATAAAATCATTACAGCCAGCCTCCTGACTTTGCTGTTGATGAAAATCAAACGCACTGGCCGAAATGGCAATAATGGGCACCTCTTTTAGCTGAGGGTATTTTCTGATTTGACGTGTTGCTTCAAACCCATCCATCTCAGGCATGATCAAGTCCATCAAAATTAAATCCGGCTGATATTGCTGTGCTTTTTCTACACTATCCTGTCCATTGCAAGCTTCTACGATTTCAAAACCCAATGGGGATAACAGTTTAACCAAGAGGGAACGATTTTCCTTAATGTCATCAACCACCAAAATTTTGCACGGTGTCCCTTCAATTCCAATAATCAGCTGTTGTTCAGGTTGCCGGGCCTTCTCATTGGAAACCTCTGGCAAATCAATATTCAGCCAAAACGTTGTGCCTTGTCCTAATGTACTTTCAACCCGTAATACTCCCCCCATCATATCAACCAGTTTTTTGCTGATAGCCAAACCTAATCCTGTACCTTGCACCTGATAATTCTTATCACCAACCTGTTGGAAGGGCAAAAATATTTTGTCAATTTCTTCAGAAACAATCCCAATACCAGTATCTTCCACTTGAAAACGGATTTGATGACAATCAAAACTGACTTTAAAATTGACTTCACCCGCTTCAGTAAATTTGACAGCATTACTCAACAAGTTGATTATAATTTGTCTCAACCGAGTTTCATCGCCGTAAACCCTGTTCGGGAGTTGTGTGAGTGCATGATAATGAAAAACAATGCCCTTTTCTTTGGTTCGTACATGAAATAAGTCATTAATCCCTTTTAAAAAGTCATAAAACTGAAATTCTGAAAGCATGAGTTCCAAACGCTCTGCTTCAATCTTAGACAGATCTAATACATCATTAATCAAGGTTAACAAGTACTCACCGCTGCTTTGGATGATTTCAATCCCTTCTTGTTGTTCCGCAGTTAAATTGTCATCCCATTGGAGTATTTGAGCGTAGCCTAAAATACCATTGAGTGGTGTACGTAACTCGTGGCTCATGCAGGCAAGAAAGGCGCTTTTCGCACGATTCGCAACTTCAGCCGCTTCTTTCGCTTCGCGTAGGGCAGCTTCCGCCTGTTTGCGCTCTGTAACATCACGCGCAATAGCAACAAAACGATTATTTTGTTGGGGTACTTTGATATATTGTAAGAAGATTTCTACCGGAATTAAGTGACCCTTTTTATGCTGGTATAAGGTTTCAAAAGTGACTGTGGGTTGAGTCCCTTTGCGTAAAGGTATGAGCAAAGCCTCTAAACGTTCTCTTGAATATTCGGGTAAAATATTGAGAGGGCTCATTTGCAACAGTTCTTTTTGAGTATACCCTAAATGGTTAACGGCACCTTGATTGACATAAAAAAACTTCAATTGGTTATCATCATGCATGAACACGCTATCTAACGTCATATCCAACGTGGTTTTGAACTGATTCAATTCATTATAAGCGGATAATAATTGATCATCGGTTATCTGGCGATCTGTAATGTCGCGCACCATCATCACAAAACGATTCTGTCCAGTCACTTGAATATACTGTAGAAAAACTTCCACTGAAATCGACAGACCATATTTATCCTTATTGACGGTTTCAAACATCATAGCCGGTTCTGAACCGGCCATTAAAGGGGCGATCAAGGCTTGAAAATGCTCTAGCGTGTATTCTGGCGCTATATCCAGAGGTGTCATTTGTAACAATTCTTCTTGTGTATAACCCAATAGCTCGACTGCGCCTTGATTGACATAAAAAAACTGTAATGTTGCCGCATCTGCCATAAATACGCCATCAAGTGTCGTATCCAATGTCATTTTGAACTGGTTGAGTTCGTTATAAGCTGTTGTCAGTTGCGCTTCTGCTTGTTTACGTGCGCTGATATCCTGGGCAGTGACTAAAATACCGACAACTTTACCCGTCTCGTCATGCAGAGGAATTTTATTACTTTCAGTCCAGAACGATTGACCATTAGGTTGCCAAACTTCTTCAACGTAACGATATTCAGGCCTATCCGTTTTCATGATACGATCGTCTTGTTCACGGAACATCCGTGCTTGTTCTGCCCTAAATAATTCAAAATCAGTTTTGCCCACGATGTTGGCGGGATTGTCTAAGTGGAGAAATTGGGCTACCTGCTGATTACAGCCTAAATGCACCAAATTAATATCTTTCCAAAGAATAAACTGGGGAATGTTGTCTATCACTAAGCGCAAAAAGGTTTCTTTATCGCGTAATTCACGCGTTCTTTCAGCAACTTCACGTTCTAAAGTTTGGTTATATTCTTTCAGTAATGCCTCTGCTTGCTTGCTTTCTGTGATATTCTCACAGGTGCCTAATAAACCCACGACTTCACCGCTCATATCATGCAAAGGCATTTTGCTCGTTTCGAGCCAACTTTTACTCCCATCAGTTTGTAAAATTTCTTCAACAAAATGATATTCAGGTGTATCGGTTTCCATGAGACGGCGATCAATATCCCACAATCTTTGTGCTTGCTCTTTCGCAATCAAATCAAAGTCCGTTTTTCCCACAATCTCATCAGGACTTTTTTTATGGCATGACTGAGAAAAATGCTTGTTACATCCGAAATAGACACCGTTAATATCCTTCCAAAATATCTGATGAGGAATCTTGTCTATGACTAAGCGCAAAAAAGCTTCTTTTTCATACAACTTTTTCTCAGTTTGTTTACGATTTGTAATGTCTTGTACGACGGCAACAATATAATCTAAAGTATTATCAATATGACGCACACCACGCACCGACACAGTCGCATACAAAATCTGTCCGTCTTTGCGAATATACCTTTTTTCTATTGAAAAACCTTCAATTTTCCCGGCCAAAAGCCGATTATACTGTTCCACATTATGACTCAGATCATCCGGATGGCTTAAATCAGCCCAAGTTTTACCAGAAAGTTCTTCCCGCGAATAGCCTAACATTTCACAAAATTTGTCATTAACTTCAATCAACGTTTTTGATGGCGTACTGATTGTCATCCCGATTAAAGGTAATTCAAAAAAACGGAATATCCTTTTTTGACTATTGCGTAGTGCTTCATCGGCCTGTTTACGTTCTTGTATTTCTTTTTGCAGTAAAATCGTGTTATCAAACAATTCTTGGGTCCGTTTAGCGACTTGTAGTTCTAGTGTACGATTATATTCTTTTAAATTTTCTTGGGCATCCTTGAGTGCGGCTTCGACTTCAAAACGTTGTTTGATCTCAGATTGAAGTTGACGGGTATGTTTAATTGAATTAGACAGATAAAGTGGCAATAATAGTGTTAACAATAATCCACTTAGCAAAGTGCCTAAGGATGTCCAAGTTATGCTTCTTATGAATTGAGTTTTTGAATCAGGCGTACATAAAATAGACCAAGTACGTCCTGCCACTTCAAAGGTTCCATAAGATAACAAGCTATTGCCTAACTTTTCTTTCTGATGGGTTATAGTTTGCTTGCCAGTACGGTTGCCTGATTGATGAAAATACAAAAAACGTTCTGTAGGGGGTGCCGATTCATCTTGTAGGAGAATGTTGATACCCTTGGGTTTCATAAGTCTCAAAGCATGCTCTATCAGGCTTTTTATCCGAATCTTGCCCATAATAAAACCTTGCAAATGCGCCTGTCCTTGTGTCGGCATTTTGATAAGCGATGCTTGATGGTAAATTGGATGAAACACTAATATATTAAAGGGTTCATCGTCTTCTATCCTGAACTGAAATCGTTTTGTCGCTTGCGGGGTATGAGTATCGCTGGCCACCGTTATGGCTTTTAAAAAAAAGGGTTCTGAGGCTAAATTGAAGCCTAACATCGTGTCAGTTTCAGGGACAGTATAATAAATGGGAAAATATTCCGCACTTTTCGGGGCCGTGATCAGCTTGCCTTCAGCATTTAACACGGTAAACTGAAAATGGGGATAAGCCTGCCGTGCTGCGGCTTCATAATCGCCACGTTGAATATCAGAAACGTGGGGAATCCAATTAAGTGTTAAAATTTCAGGATAACGTGATAAAAAGGGAGACATCAACGTGTTAAATTCCTGCCGAGTCAGTTGACGATTGGAAGTTTCATAAAAAGTAGTCAGGGCATACAAAACTTCAAAAATATCTTTGAGAGTCTTGTTCACAGCCCAAATACGCTCTTGAGCGGCATCGTTAAATTCATAACGAGACTGCCGTTGTTCTATTTTTTGTACGGTTATAAATCCCGCAATAGAAAGCAGGCTACACAATGTAAAAGCTATTGCGACAGATAGGTATTTGCTAGACATGATTAACAGGAGTTGAAAATTGGAAATTGGAAATTATAAACTACAGTATATCGGGTTGATATAACTTTAAATCAAATCAAATAGTTATCTATTTTACAAGGATAATAGTCAAGCGAATTAAAAATGAACAATGAACAATCGAACAAAAGGGCGATATAGCGTTTCCTGATTGCATGAACCGAAGGTCAGCGAAGCTAAGTACAAAGGCGAATCAATAAAAATCTTAAAATTATTTTGCCGTGATATTGGAGCGCAAAATTTTGCCGTGATTTGGGAGCGCAAAATTTTGCCGTGATATGGGAGTGCAAAATTTGGTGTGATATTGGAGTGCAAAATTTATTTTGCCGTGATATTGGAGTGCAAAATTTATTTTGCCGTGGTATTGGAGTGCAAAATTTATTTTGCAATAACCCTTTTTTTGGGAATGCGCCCATCAAAAAATGTATTTCACGCAATCGAAAAACGCTATAACAAAGGTTCGCCTTTTTGCCGTAATTATCTGAAAATCTATAATTATCATGACTGCTACAACCTATTTTTTGAACTATAGATTTTAATACCAGTAAAACTCAAAACTGGCATGAACAGTAGCCGTTCATTTTTATAGTTTTGTTCAGAACTTCAAATGTTCAAATGTAATTGATATGTCAGATGATATTCAAAGAGAATCCGATACGATCAGATCTTTTACACCGAGTCCAATTGGGAAATTGGTGTATAAATTGCTATAATTTATAGGGTTATTGGTTTTTTGTGTAGGAGTTGGTATAGTTGTTTGTCTTTTAGCTGGAGCTTTAAAACATGGAATTAAAGGAAAAAGCCAAAACGGGTTCCATTATGAGTGCCATTATTGGGGCTATCAGTTTTGTAGGTGTTTAAATCAATGAAGGTTATCGTTGGAAATTAGAAGTAGATCGTTAATTGCTTGAACTTGAAAGAGTAAGATCGACGGTTAATGACTTGGGGTTCGGTGATTCCAAAACGGGTTTTTTGAATTGACGTTAAAATTGAAATAAGTTAACTAAATCAAATAGAGGCATAATTTAGTCCTTAAAGTCTGTTGGGTTTAGGAACGCTCCCAAGCGATAAAAACCAATCTTTAACTCTAATTAACGTCATCTTATGTGACTGTATTAGAGTTCATCACGTGGGGAGTCGTTTTTCCCTCAGCCTACCTATTACAAGCTTGTTGGCCAATGCAAGTCACGGTCTGCATCGGTTTCAATTCTTGAATTCTTGGTTTGGAATCACCGAACCCCAAATAATGAGGGTAAAAGGTTTACTTGGGCTGATGGTGTTGATATGAAACGAGAGTATACCGTGAAATTGGATCAATTAAATAAGTTAGTGATGGACCATTTGGATGTTCATGTCAATACTCATAATAAAAATTAAAGTTAAACATAAAACGGATACCACCATTTATAGAAGGGGTATCCGTTTTTTTTGCCTATTCTTCTTTATCAGCCCATGTAGCATACTCAGGAAAACACCGCCTCATCTGCACTTCCAACCAATGCCTATGTTTCTCGTCCGCCCCATCCCACCATTCATTTAACCACTCTATAGCCCCCCCCAATGTTTCTACTTTTTCTGTGCCTTTTCTCTCATACATTTCTCCTTTGCCAGTTAAGAGCCAACTTAGGCTTATGCCTGTTTGAGTATAGATTTTGGTAAGAATATCTATTTTAATTGGTCTCTCACCTGAAACGTAATTTTGTAATGTTCTATATGGTATTTCAGTGACCTTAGAAAATTCTGTTAAATTCATTCCTTTTGTATCAATTATTTCTCGTAATCTTTTACTTATACTCATTTATTCCTAGTAAATTGTTAGTAAAAATAAGAATATGTATTTTTTTTCGTAAAATAATTGACTATACGAAAAATTGGGTATAGAATGCGCTTCGTTTTTAGAGAGGTAGGAATATTAGCACTTTTTAAATAGTTACGCTAACAGTGTTGATTTTATTCATGACTGATAACTGAACACTGATAACCTGTAACTGAAAAAGGGGTTCTTTAACAATGAAAAGAGTAGGTTTAAAGCAAATCGCCTCATTGATGAAACAATTTGACGAAACCGAAGTATTAAAAGGGTTAAGTGTCAAAGAGATTTCACAACTGATGACCTTATATCACCGAGTCATTCGTACCTATTTATTGCACGGATGTCGCGTGAATATACACGGGTATGGCACCTACCGAGTACTACATCGTAGACCCAGGTTCTATAAAAGTCCCATTGGTCAAGGCACCACATCACGACATTTTGTAGCCGACTTTGCTTATTCTAAGTCATTTTTAGGTCGATTAACCGTCATGTTAGAAAGAGATTATGACTGATGGCTTAATGGCAAAGACGATAACGACGCCAATCGACAAGCGTATTTAGAACGTACCGAACAAGAGAATCAATTGACTTTAGTTGAGTAGATTTATTCAAGTGTCATCCTTAATTGAGATGGCACTTACATAAGTCTGTTTGTTTCGGGCTTAAGAAAACCGCTATGAGCATGGATTGAGTTTCCAATAGTTTTATTCACCATAGAGTGACCAGCTGAAGTCTAAGCCGCCATGCAAGGTTTTCCAGGCTATTTTTTCGATGCTTTCTGCTCCGAGCACCCGTATTAAAGAATGTTTGAGCCTGTTTTTTATCGGGCAATAAAATGAGAAGTTAAAATTAGAGCATCAATACTAGATAACTCAAAGAGTTAATAAAGAAACAAAGACAATATGATTTTTTAATTTAATAGCTTACCAATTACCATTAATTATTTGACTTAGTAACCTAAAAAAAAGGAGGTTATTATTAGAGAAAAAGCGCGCTATCGAGGGCTGCTCAAAAAAAATGATCCCATTTATGAATATGGAAAAATAGATCATTTTTTTCCAATCATAGTTGGGTGTGATGTCGATGCCAAAACGTGTTGGTGTGCCGTCTTAAAGCCACGGTTTTCTGATAAAGGAAAACACGGTGGAAAGGAAGTCACGGTAACTGATATTGGAGATATGCTGGTAGAAAACAGCTTAGCAGGGTATAGGGAACTTGAACAATGGATAAGAAAAGAACTTGAAGAATTACCTCAAGAATTTGCAGCCCCTTATCTTCAAGGTCAAAAGCAAATACCCTTTGTAGCAGAATCAACAGGTCCTTATTCACAAACATTTTTTCGCTTAATGGATGGGTTACATTCTATATTTCTACCCTACATGATCAATGCAGGCATGCAGGACAAGAAAAATAGGAAGGCGAGGATAAAGACCGATAAATCTGATGCCATAGAGCTTGCCGTCAAAGGCAGGACAGGGTCATTAGTTGGATTTCATCCCTTCAAATTTTTGCCAATTGAAGTAGAAGCCTTACGTTCAATGACACGATTTCGAACGGCATTAATTAAAGAACGTACTGGATGGTATCAAAGACTCTCGACTAACTTAGTTTATAACGGAGTCACCTTATCTACCTCTTACGAAAGGTCTAAAAAGGACACACCTTTTACAGAGCGTTCTGGGTTTTGGCATTCAAAAGCCGGGGTTAATTTACTTTACCATCTTGTTGGATTGAATGGTGAAGTCACTAAATCTGATTTACATGATTTAGGGGAATATGCAGGGTTAAGTCCCTCAGAATCAGAGATACATTTAAATGGATTTTTAAAATTACCTTCTGTTATTGCTGAAAATGTTATTTATGCTACTTTAACGCATACCTCAACTCTTGATGAACAAATTAGTCATCTTGATAAACAGATAGAGAGACATTTTCATGAACATTATCCCAAAGAATATGACATCACTTTATCGTGTCCGAGTTTTGGAACAGTGAGTGGAGCCGTCATTTTTAGTGAAAGTGGTACAGCCGAATGCCTGAGGCAGAGATTTAAAGACGTTGAGCAATATTTACGGTTTGCACAACTTGGAATAGGCAAAGTCATTACAGGAGGAAAATTAATAGGGGTAGTCAGTCCACCTGGAAATAGACGACTCGGGTCAATTTATAGATTACTTGCCCGAGCCGTTATGAGGACAAAAGACCCCGATTATGAAGAAATACAAAAGTGGACAAACTCATTACGGCATCGTACTAACTACTTAAAGTCAATTAGCGCGTTATCACGACGAGTTGCTAAAATGTGGTATTTTGCCATGATAAAGGGGGAATTATGTTCATTTGACAAATATGATTTTGAAGCTGTGCGGGCTACTCGAAATAAAGAAATAGTTAAAGCCGTCGACATAGTCAATGGAATCAATTTTCAAGATGAAATGACCCAAGAGGAAGCTTTACAGCTTGGTCGATTAGTGGATGTCGTTTCAAAAAGAATGGGTCAAAATCTGGTTTATGTCATTAATCCAGAATATAGGAAAGTCGTATCGACCATGGGTGTTGAAGAGGTTTTTAATGACAGTAAGTCAGAAAAATCAATTGCTTATCACTTAAAAAAAGGAGGAATTCACACAGTAGATATATTAGTTGGAAAAGTCATCACGGGTACTTTATTGATGATTCCACAAATAGGAAAAGTCAATCAAGATAAAATTGTGTCTAAATTGTTGGAAAAGCAATATATTTTTAATATTGCTACTAAGGCTTCTGAAGGAAAACGTATTGAGACGGAATGTGAAAAACGTCTTGAAGGGATTAAAGATGTACCTTATTAGTTTCATCACTGGGCGAAAAGCTTCATTAATCAAGGAGAGTAAACATGCCTGATAAAGTTGTGAAAACCTCATCAAGTGAGGATATGCATCGGTTGTTGTCATTATTGAATGCCAACGTCGTACCAGGGGGAAAATTGAATGGGCAAGCTTATGTCGTGGGGATTGTCACCAAGAGAAAGAGGAGTACAATTCCAACGGGACAGGATAAAAAGGTTCTTATCAACAAAGTGACGTATGTCGTTGTGACACCGGATTTTCGTGATCGTATCTTGGTGGATTATTTTAATCCACCGACTATAGACAAGACCGACAAAGATGATGTGCCTTTGCCGGATAAGAGTAAGTTGATACCCGTTGTAGAAGATCCAACCAACAATCCTGTTATATCTGTTATACCGGTTACTTCTACCAAATACGGATGGGGGTTTGCCGCCGAGGAAGATAAGTATGCAGGAGAGGATTTTTAGGGATAGGGAAGTTTGGATAGAGAGAAAGTCTTCAAATTGAGGAAGTGAACCCAGAGACTCGTAATAGGGTCTTTGGGTTCAATATAAAAGATCATGAACACAGAACTCAAAAAATTACAATTTCAGTTCATAGCATTTATCTTTATTTGTTTGATACTATCATTGCTTAGTATATTTTCTACATTAGGCACATTTGCCATGTTTATAGAAAAAAGTACTAACAGTGGAGAAGTTTATCAAGCATTGATGAACCAAAAAATGAAGATACTTGATTCAATGGACTGTGTCAGTTTAACAGAATCACAGATACAAAGTAAACGGGAAGCGTTGGGGGCTATTTTAGCGAAACCTACTACCAATTCTCGTGGAACTCGTGCGGGTTCTTTAGGAGCCATGTCAGGAAATTGTTTGAGTAACAATTGGTATGCTAAAAATCGTTGTTCATCCTATTTGTCTCAAAAATCGCAAGTTGAGTTTGAAATTGAAAAAAGTCGAAAGTGCAGTGGTTTGTCATCGAAATTGCAAACTATTGAGAGTCAGTTGGAGCAATTGCCACCTTCTGATAATTTAGCATTATTTACCTTGATTTCTTCAGTTTCGACGTATACCGTAGATGATATGGTGTTTCTTGTATTTGCTTGTCTTGCGGTATTGATAGAAATTGCTATTATCTTTCAAACATTCAGTTTTAATCGTAAGAAAACATTGACTAGTTTGATGTTATTAATTGTGTTAGCTTCGATTTCAATTGGATTGAATGCGATTTTCTGGGCTTCTTTGGGGAATTTTTCGACTTTTTTTCAAATTTTTTCGGCAATAGTCGGTATTGTACTTGATGTGTTGAAAATTAATTTTATGTTAGATATTAGTGAAATTTATTCAATAATTAGTTCAACACATTTTGATGAAAATGGTTTTCGGGTATTTGAAGGGCAGTATAAAAATTTGAACACTGAACAAAAGTTAAAGACGAAGGCAGTCAATTTTGAGATTCAAGTTGTTAAGAATTTAACTCAAGAGGCTTTGGAAAATGGGGAAATAACTTGTAATAAAGATGAGATTTTTAGTTATTTAAGGAAGCGTGGTATAACAATTGACCTTGAGGTTATAGATGATTGGATGAAAGAATGGTTTAGTAACCATCCACCAACTTAATGATAGAATATAGCCGTTAGGTTTAAAACCTAACGGCTTTTTTTTGGGGCAACTTGGGCAACTTGGGCAACTTAAACTGATTGAAGCATGGCACGATTTATCGCGGCCCCCTTCAGCTAAATAATTTCACAAGGGCAGACACGCAGCCCAGCCCCTACAAGACGTTATTTTGTAGATTTTCTGTAGGGGGCAGCCCTTGTGTGTTTGCCCTCTTTCGTGAAATTATTTTTTTGAACATCTATAAATCAGTTTATCAAATTTATTTATTATCGACATTTTTTTATAATCAAACGATTATAGCGAATTGATTTGAGATTTCAGTCGCTATCGCGCCTAATACAAACCTAATTTATGGGGAATTAAAAAACGAATGATTAAAGTCGGAATCGTAGGGGGTACGGGTTACACTGGTGTAGAATTATTACGTTTATTGGCACATCATCCACAAGTGCAAGTGCAAGCTGTGACATCTCGTGCAGAAGCTGGGACGGCTGTAGCCGATTTATTTCCTAATTTGCGAGAACGATTTAATTTAAAATTTACAGAGCCTACGCTGGATAATTTAGCCGATTGTGATGTTGTTTTTTTCGCAACCCCTAATGGCACCGCTATGCAAAGCACACCCGATTTGCTCAAGGCCGGGGTAAAGGTTATTGATTTAGCGGCTGATTTTCGCCTTAAAGCGGTGAGTACTTGGCAACAATGGTATGGTATGGAACACACCTGTCCTGAATTGCTTGATGAAGCCGTGTATGGTTTGCCTGAATGGTACCGAGCGCAGATTGCTAAGGCGCGTTTAATCGCTAACCCAGGTTGTTATCCAACGGCAGTACTATTGGGATTGTTACCCTTATTAGAAGCCGGTATCATTGATCCTCAGCACTTGATAGCCGATGCCAAATCAGGTGTGAGTGGCGCCGGCCGTAAGGCGAGTATGCCGATGCTAATGGGTGAAGTCTACGATAGTTTTAAAGCTTACAATGTCTCAGGACATCGCCATTGGCCAGAAATTTGTCAAAATTTAAATGCATCAAGTGCAAAGCCGGTTGGTTTAACCTTTGTGCCCCATTTAGTGCCCATGATACGGGGTATTGAGGCGACGTTGTACACAAACTTGATACGCGAAACTTCGTTAGAAGAGATACAAGCTTTATTTATGCAGCGTTATCAAGATGAACCGTTTGTCGATGTTTTGCCTCCCCAATCTCATCCCGAAACCCGCAGTGTACGTGGGGTAAATACATGCCGATTAGCGGTGCATCGCCCTCAAAAGGGTAATACAATTGTCATACTCTCAGTCATTGATAATTTAGTCAAAGGTGCAGCTGGGCAAGCCGTTCAAAATATGAATATTATGAGTGGGTTATCAGAAACCATGGGCCTGACAGGCATCGCTTTATTACCCTGATATCAGTTCCACGCTAAAGTTTTTGCGCGCAAAAACTGTATTTCACGCTAAAGTTTCGCTTCGCGAAACAAAGCGCGTGAAATCGTGGAAATCAGTTGTAAGGTGGGCAAGGTGGTTGCCCACCATTCAGATATGTATACTGTCCACCGAACGAGGCAAAAGTTTTTCGATAAAAATTTTGACCTCGTTCACAAAGTCGCGGTTGTGCCTTTTGGCAAAAATCCCCGATATCCTATAGATTTGGTTAGTCACCACCACCTGACTTGAGCGTTGGCTGGGCTGTCAAATTTAATAATAACAACCTTATCACGATGCTAAGTATAGATATGTCGGGTGGGCTGTTGCCCACCATCCCGATATATAGAATAATAACTGATAATATGCCACAAATTTTTTATCGCGCTCCTTTACCTAATAAACCTAAGCCAACTCCGAGTATTATAACAATCAAAACACATCGTCCTTGGTTGTGTCCAGTACTGTTTGTATTAATTGTAGTCGTTATCGGAGTCGGTGGCCTGTTTTTACACAATCAAAGTGTGCAAGCTATAGGGCAAAACAACAAGACTGTCATAGAGGAATATTGGGTAGAACAAGAAAAAACGCGCCAACAACTTGAACAGACTCGAAAGAATAATGCCCGTTTAGAAACGCAAAATAATGAATTACATGCAGAATTTAGCAAATTGAGCCTGATAGTGCGTACCACGCAAGCGGATCAAGAAACTTATAGCAAGGTTCTCCAATCCCTGAGTCAATTACAAAAAGAAAATCGCGATTTAAAAGAAGAACTGGGTTTTTATCAACATTTACTCAATCAATCCCAATCATCAAAGTCGTCGATGCCTAAAGGGGTAATTGCTAATGTGATCTTGGGGATTGATGACAAAGGCGGACAATACCCTTATAAACTGGTATTAACCCAATGGACTGTAGAGCCTACAGTGCTAGAAGGAACGGTACAAATTGACTTACTGGGTAAGCTTAATAACCAGACTAAACGTTTGACAATGAAACAAATTACACCGGACTCTATTAACACGCTGACATACAAACTGACTTATTTTCAACGTATTGAAGGTGATTTACAGTTACCTAAAGAGTTTATTCCTCTTTCTCTGATTGTTCGCCTTTTCTCAAAAGGCCAAAAGAAAGCTAACGAAATCCGCTTTAAATGGAAAGATTTGCTAAAACAGGAGCAACTATAGTATGTGGGGAAACCGTAAAAGAAAGGTCACCCGAATTGATTCATTAATTGGACAGCAGACTGAAATTAAAGGTGAGATTGTTTTTAGTGGCGGGCTGCATATTGATGGCTCGATTGAAGGCAAGATCACCGCTGTTGAAAATTCTGGTGCAGTATTAACTTTAAGTGAACAGGGCACTATCAAGGGTGATGTGCGAGTACCTAATGTGATTCTCAATGGTACAGTGATAGGTAATGTGTATGCCGATGAGCATATTGAATTAGCACTGAATGCTCGTGTCATCGGTAATGTCTATTATAATTTAATTGAAATGGCAATGGGGGCAGAAGTGAATGGTAGTTTGATACATACCGCAGATATGGCGAATCAACCGGCGTTGCCTCTCTCGCATGATAAAGGCACGACAAATGATTAAA